>NZ_JADBVM010000118.1:0-28647 GCF_020244875.1 Microcystis sp. M44BS1 | reverse complement strand
GACTCTCGTTTGTTTTAAATCACTTAGTCCAAACATAGCTTCAATTTCCTCGCGACTTTTCTGGGGTAATTTGTAAATAATGATACTTTCGATTAGATTAATTAACTGCCGTTGACTGGACTGGTCGGTGATTTCTTCTCTGGTCCGCTCGATTAGGGTTTGAGCAGTCCTCACCGCTGCTGTTTCCGACTCTACTACTAATTTAATCACACCAATTCCTAAAGAGGGATTGTCCCTTGGGGCCAATTCATCGAGATAAATGCGTCTGACGCTTGCTAAATTGAGGATTTCGCCAAAATGCAGGGATTGTTCCCGTTCCACCCCACGATGGGGATAAATGACGACAATTTGCCAGGGGTGAGGTGGTCGATATTGCCTTAAAAACAGGAACAATTCCGCAAAAAGTCGATAGTAGAGGGTGTCGTCCGCTTGGAACTGCACTTCCACTGGCTCAATGGTTAATACTCTAGTATTAATAGATATTGTAAGTAGCTAGACACAATTAATTAGGGCTGGCTGAATAAATGTGAAATGTAGGCAAGGTAAGGGTTTTGTGGCTTTTCTCGTGAAACAGATGCAAGATTTTGAGAGAATCGTGCTTCAAAACCTTGCGTCTTCATCGGCCCGCGTCCTGTAGGGGCGAAGCATTCGGGCAATAACCTAGCGGTGAAACCGGAGATTTTCTATCCGAATGCTTCGCCCGTACTTTTTGCCGCAAACCCTAATTATACTAAATCCAGTTATTAAAAACTGATTATTTATTCCCCTTTGCCTTTTGCATGAGTAGAAAACGGGTTTCTCCGAGAAACCCGTTTTCTGTGCGTTACTCAACGGATTTAGTATTATACAATACATATCTAACCACCTCTTGCCTCTTGCCTTTTGCCTCACCTCAACAAGCAATTTAAAGGCGCGGGCAGCTTATCTGGCTCTTTTGCTGTATAATCAAGTCTTAATTTTAGGAATTGTCATTATATTTGAGGAAAATCTATGAGTTGGACAGAAGGATATGTATTGGAAGTTAACTACACTAGCGGCTTTTACGGCGAGTTAAGTCCCCTAAAATTAGGTTTAGCCACTCTGATGAAATCCATTCAACCCCCCGATTCTAGCCAAGAATTTACCTATTGTGAATTGGCCTGTGGTCAGGGTTTTACCACGAATATTTTAGCAGCTACCTATCCCGACGCCCAATTTTATGCCAATGATTTCAATCCTAGCCATATCGCCACAGCTAGAGATTTAGCAGCCAAGGCGGGAATGAAGAATATTCTTTTCTTTGATGATAGTTTTGAGGAATTTTTAGAGCGAGATTTACCTCAATTTGACTTCATTAGTCTGCACGGAATTTATAGCTGGATTAGTGCCAGAAATCGCCAAGCAATAGTTAATTTTATTCGTCGCAATCTCAAGGTAGGGGGATTAGTTTATATCTCCTATAATGCCCTGCCGGGTTGGTCAGCAGCGATGCCGATGCAAGCTTTAATGTTACGTCATGGTCAACACAGTTCCGAACCAATTTTAACCCGCATTGAACAGGCACTTAATTTTACAGGAGAATTATTAGAGGCTAATGCTAGTTATTTTGCCCAAAATCCAATTTTACAAAATCGTTACGAGCGCCTAAAGGAACAAAATCGTTATTATTTAGCTCACGAGTATTTCAATCAGGAATGGAATTCTTTTTACTTCGATGAAGTGGCGAAAGAATTAGAAGATGCTAAACTTAAATATGTGGGTTCCGCTCATATTAATGACCATATTGATACGGTCAATCTCTCTCCAGTTGCCCAAGAAAAATTAGCAAAAATCAGCGACCCAATCTATCGGGAAGTGGTGCGAGATTTCTTTGTTAATAGCCAATTCCGTCGTGATATTTTTAGTCGAGGCTCTTTAAGTTTAACCAGCCAAGAACAGCTTAAACAACTACAAGAAACTCGGTTTGCTCTGATTGTTAATCCCGCAAATATCAAGTTCGAGCATCAGTTTCCCGTGGGAGAAGTTAAGTTACAGGAGACAGTTTATCAGCCAATTTGTGAAGTTTTGGCGGAATCTCCTCAAACTTTACAGCAACTGCAAAATCATCCCAAAACCTCAAATATTAACTTAAATGGTCTTTACCAAGCTCTGATGATTTTAACTGGTATTGGCTATATTCATCCTGCTGTGGATGAGCAAACTTGCCAACAACGGAAACCATCTACTGATGCTTTTAATAATGCAGTGAAAGCGAAAGCAGTCTATAATGAGGAATTAAGCTTTTTAGCTTCTCCTTTGATTGGGACTGGAGTAGTGGTCAATCGTTTAGAACAATTATTCCTCTTGGCTAAATCCTCTAACCAAGATGCAGTACAATTTGTCTGGCAAAATTTGGCAAGTCAAGGCAAAAAAGTGGTTAAAGATGGGAAACCTTTGGAAACAGAGGAGGAGAATATTGCTCATCTGAAAACAGTGTACGAGGAGTTTAGTAAAGAACGTTTACTAACATTGCAAAAACTAGGTATTGAGTAAATACTAAGTAAGTAATCTCATTGTAACCGGCTACTTAGATAGGTGGTGCGTTACGACGGATTGTTACTTTCAAGTCAAAGCCGCAATTTTTGCCGTCTAACGCACCCTACGTTTTACTACTTAGTTGATGATAGGTGGTGCGTTACGACGGATTGTTACTTTCAAGTCAAAGCAGTAATTTGGGCTGTTACGTTTTACTACTTAGTGGTGCGTTACGACGGATTTTTACTTTCAAGTCAAAGCAGTAATTTTTGCCGTCTAACGCACCCTACGTTTTACTACTTAGTTGATGATAGGTGGTGCGTTACGACGGATTGTTACTTTCAAGTCAAAGCCGCAATTTTTGCCGTCTAACGCACCCTACGTTTTACTTAGACGGATTTTTACCTTCAAGTCAAAGCCGCAATTTTTGCCGTCTAACGCACCCTACGTTTTACTGAAAAGGTCATTAACACAGTAACATCTACTAACTACCTTGCTTTCACTAGCGGGGAATATTGACTCCGATAATTGCCACTTTTCTGGGGTATGGGGGGAAGTACCCAGAATCTGAGATGCTTCCCCTATCTTGACTAATCTTTTGCCTTGACAAAACCTAGTTAAAAACCCCCACCCTAGCTAGGTTGGACGAGATTATTTAAGCCATAAACCACTTTAGCGGTGATAATCTTATCCTTATCGGTAAGTTCTTCTAACACCTCTTTTCCCTGGACTAAATAGCCAAAAACCGAATAACGACCATCCATGAGATTAAACCCCGGAGGAGTTAATTCATTATCGAATTTAAAGAAAAAGAATTGCGAGGAACCTCCGTTAGGATTAGTATCCGGACGCGCTAGGGCCAAGGCACCGAAAGCGTTAAAAGGTAAGGCGAGACTGGGTAAGTAAATCCCTAATTCTTCGAGAGTATTGCCATAAACTGGTTCTTCTTCCCCTTTAATCAAAATTTCTAAGGGAATAGAGCGATATTGCTTAGTTTTCGGGTCAAAAAAGCCCTCTTCTGCACCGACGGGATCCCCGGTTTGCACAACGAAATTATCTTCGCTGCGAATGAAGGGTAAACCGTCATAAAAACCCCGTTGGACTAAATCCACAAAGTTACCCCCATTAACCGGAGCGCTGTAACCATCGACAACGATAGTTAAATCTCCTTTGGTTGTCTGCATCTCTACGGTGGCGCGTCCTCGCAATTGCGGCAAGTTAGCGTATTCCGGGGGAACGTTAAAGGGAAAACCCACCACCATTAATTCTTCTAAAGCGGTGATATTATTGAGCAATTCCCGTCTGATTGACCAAACTGCCTCTTTATCCTTCGCTTCTACGGCCGTATCGAGGGATGCCACTCCCGTTTTCAGTTTTTCGATTAATTCCTCTCCTTGGCTTTTACTTGCTTCGGGAACACTATCTAAGATAGCCTTGCTTTTGGTAGAAAGGGCATAATTGGCATCCTTGACATCTTTTTTAATCGGACTCCAACGTTTGGCCCGCAGATGTTTGGCAATATCTTCGATCGATTGTTGCACTTGACGAATTGGTTTATTATCTATGGGTAAGGCATTGCGTAAAATGGCAGTGGGATCCGTTACCGCATCACCCTGAGCAAGCACAGCCAAAGCAGGGGCAGTCCCCTTAACCGTGAACAGACTTAAGATTAAAAATAGTGCTAGGGCAATACTAGCAGCCCTTTTTAAGAAAAATTTGCCCGATTCCCGTAATCTTGTCGTTATTTTCATATTTTGGTCGGTTCCTCAATGGCCATACCTATCCAAAATACTTGTAGGCTTTTAGGGGAACCCTTGTCAATAGCTAAGAAAATCGATCGAAGCCATTATCAGTTATCAGTTATCAGTTATCAGTTATCAGTTATCAGTTATCAGTTATCAGTTATCAGTTCACCGATTACTGTTTACTGAAAAAACGCTCCCCATCTCCCCCCGCAACGCGCACGCAGTGGTCTCCCCACTCCCCCACCTCCCCACTCCCCCACCTCCCCACTCCCCCACTTCCCCCACCTCCCCACTTCCCCACCTCCCCAATTCCCCCATCTCCCCATCTCCCCAATTCATAATTCATAATTTATAATTTATAATTCCCACTCCCTTTTTTTACCTTTTATGACTATCATTGTCGATTATCGCTTTCCTCCCGCTATTAATGCCGAAAAACAGGCAAAAACGATCGCTATCGGTCAAACCGCCGGCACTTGGAGCGATCGCCACAGTCATCGTCAAGAGCAGCTGCAACAACACCTAGGGGAAGTGGTGGGGATCAGGGAGGAAGCCGACGGTTATAAGGTGGCTAGGGTGCGTTTTCCCCAGATAAACGTTGAAAATGACATCGCCAGTCTTTTAACCATGATTTTCGGCAAATATTCCATGGCTGGAGCCGGAAAAGTGGTGGGGGTGTATCTCCCCGAAAGCTACGGCACGAAAGCCAAGGTGGGAATCACCGGAATTAGGCAACGTTTGGGGGTTTATGATCGACCTCTAGTAATGGCAATTTTTAAACCCGCTTTAGGACTATCGGCGCAAGATCACGCCGATATCCTGCGAGAAGTGGCTTTTGCTGGCTTAGACGTGATTAAAGATGATGAAATCATGGCGGATCTTCCCGTGGCTCCCACCCACGAGCGCCTAGATTGTTGTCGCCGGGTTTTGGAGGAAGTGCGGCAGCAAACCGGCAGAAATGTTCTCTATGCGGTCAATGTCACCGGAAAAGCGGACGAATTGCACAGAAAAGCCCGTTTATTGGTGAAACATGGGGCTAATGCTCTGTTATTAAACGTTCTTACCTACGGTTTTTCCGTTTTAGAAGCTTTAGCCAGTGATCCGGCGATCGATGTTCCTATTTTCGCCCATCCTGCCTTTGCTGGAGCGATGTGTGCCGGTAGCGATACGGGATTAGCCTATTCTGTGGTTTTGGGGACGATGATGGCCCACGCAGGAGCCGATGCGGTGCTATATCCCGCCGCTTACGGTAGTTTACCCTTCGATCCGCAGGAGGAGGGCAAAATTCGCGATATTTTGCGCGATAGAAACGTTTTTCCGGTTCCCTCGGCCGGCATTCGTCCCAGTATTGTTCCCCAGGTCCTTGGGGACTATGGACGTAATGTTATCCTCAATGCGGGAACTGGAATTATGGACCACCCATCGGGACCGGCCAGTGGTGTGAGGGCTTTTTTTGAAGCTTTAGCCAGAATAGAAGCGGGTGATTCTTTTGATCCCGCCAATTTGCCCGAAGGAGCCTTAAAACAGGCAATTCTAGAGTGGGGTTAAGCTCAATTCTTTCAATGCACTATAAAGACATTTTGTCAAGCATTTTTAGAAAATTTAACAAATAACTTCCCGTTTTAGATAGGGTTGCAGCACTTCTGGCACTTTTACCGTCCCGTCTGCCTGTTGATAATTTTCTAGAACAGCGGCCATAGTACGACCGATCGCTAATCCCGAACCGTTGAGGGTGTGGACAAAATTAGTGCCTTTTTGCCCTTTTTCTTTAAAGCGAATATTTGCCCGTCGTGCCTGAAAGTCTCTAAAATTAGAACAACTGGAAATTTCCCGATAGGTATTAGCCGAAGGTAGCCACACTTCTAAGTCATAACATTTGGCCGCCGAAAAACCCAAGTCACCGCTACACAATTCAATCACCCGATAGGGCAACTGTAAAGCTTGCAGGATTGCCTCTGCATTAGCGACTAAACTTTCGTGTTCCTGAGCGGAAGCGTCAGGATGGACGATTTTGACCATTTCCACCTTATTAAATTGATGCAAACGGATCAAGCCCCTCGTGTCTTTGCCATAGCTGCCCGCTTCTCGACGAAAACAAGGGGTATAGGCACAGTGTTTTATCGGTAATTGCTCCGATGAGAGGATTTCATCGCGATAAAGGTTAGTTACGGGTACTTCTGCCGTTGGTGCTAACCAAAGCTCATCATCTCGACATTTAAAGCTTTCTTCCGCAAATTTCGGCAGTTGTCCCGTCCCGCGCAGGGAGTCACTATTAATTAAAATTGGCGGTAAAACTTCTGTATAACCGGCGACAATATGGCGATCAAGCATAAAATTAATTAAAGCTCTTTCTAGGGCAGCCCCGACAGCGATAAGATTAACAAAACGACTCTGGGCGATCTTTACTGCCCGTTCAAAGTCTAAAATGCCCAATTTTTCCCCAATTTCCCAGTGAGGCAAAATATTCGGGTTGGTGGGTTTATATTGCTCTCCCCAGCGTCTGACTTCCACATTTTCCCGTTCATCCTTACCGATAGGAGTGGTTTCACTGGGTAAATTGGGTAAATCTAAGATTTTTTGGTCAATGGCCGCTTTAATATCTTTTTCCTGCGGTTCTAATTGAGCTAGTTTACTTTTAATCTCGTTTCCTTCTGTTTTCAGCACCAAAATTTCGGGACTGTTGGCATCGCTGCCACTTTTAACTTTTTGTCCCACCAGTTTACCGATTTCGTTACTCCGGGCCTGTAAACTGCTGCGTTCTAACTCTAAAGCCTTCTGTTGTTGATTTAACTGGAGAATAGGGGCAATATCATAACTACCTCCCCGACTATCTAAGCGTTTCTGTACTTCCTCTGGATTTTCTCTAATTTGCTTTAGGTCTAACATGGTAAGTGGGTGGGTGGAATTAAATATAAGATGAACGTAGGTTGGGTTGAAGCATGAAACCCAACGCCCGATCATGTTACGCTACCGCTAACCCATCCTACAAATAATTGTGCCTCCCTACTTACGAGTCAGTAAAAAGTAAAAATTAAGTGGGGGAGTCGGGGAATTGGCAGCCTGAGGGGAAATGTTGTCAACTGCTAACCAATGCTCAATAATAACTCAAAACTTAACTAAAATATCCGTTAAAAGCCGCCGGTAAAATTAGCGGTATATTTAATTGTGGTGTCTGGAGTAAGTCTCATGCTAAAGTATCTGCCTGTTAAATTACTGCGTTTTTTAGCGATTAGCTGTCTTGTCACGTTAATTTCTCTAGGATTTGACCGTTTACACCCCGTTAAAGCTAATCCCACCCTCATAGCTCAAAATGCTTGGGCCGGGGCCTCCTTCCCCGTGGAAAACTTTCAAACCTATACCTCTGGTTTCGGTTATCGTTCCTCTCCCATGGATGGCAGTCAACAATTTCATGCCGGGTTAGATATGGCCGCACCCTTGGGCAGTTATATTCGCAATTGGTGGACTGGCAGAATCGTGGAATTATCGGATAATACAGGCTGTGGCACCATGATTAAGATGCAATCCGGTCAATGGACGCATATTTATTGTCATCTCATGGGTTCGGTTCAATCCGATAGCCGCGGTACTTTTTTGATTGACAGGTCAGGGGGAATCGTCCTTACTCTCGGTCAGGATATACCGGCAGGGGCCCGCATGGCTAGAGTGGGAATGACCGGACGCACCACCGGACCACACTTGCACTGGGGACTGATGTACGGCAATCAATACGTTGACCCCGCTTTGGTTTTAAATGCTATGTACGGTTCTAATCCTTCGGGTAATAGTTAAGGGAAAAGGGGAATTAGAGAATCTGCGATCGCATTCTGTGGAGAAAAAACATCGCTGCCCGGATTTAGTGAATAACGAGGGACACTGCTAAAATTAAGCTGATCGATTCAGGTATATCCAGATAAAATGCGAATATTAACCCTTGTACCGGGAGGAATTAGCAATCAACTGCTGTTTTTTCCCACTCTAGAAACCCTCCAGCAAACTTACCCCCAAAGCAGCATTGATGTTTTGGTCGAACCTAGAGCAAAGGCTGCTCATCGTCTCTGTCCGCAGGTTAGGGAAGTGCTTTTATTTGACTATCGAGATCAGTACGGATTAGCGGATTATTTAAATATTTTGGGAGTAATTCGGGACCGGGAGTACGAAATCGCCATTAGTCTCACCAATCGTTCTGCTATCAACCTTTTACTCTGGTTAAATGGTGTTCCTAACCGTATAGGCTATGAAAATAATGGCAGCTGGTTCTTATCGCAACAAGTCCCCCGGCCAACGGAAGGCTATCTAGCGGATAATTATCACGCACTGGTCAAAGGGTTAAAGATTGCCGCACCCTGTCCACCTTTAAAAATAACATTGAATCGGGATGATATCGATTGGGCCCAAATGGAGCAGCAACGCCTCAATATCAAGGATAGCGGCTATATTCTCCTCTACGCCGGCGGTAGCGATATCAGCATCAGCCAAGGACTGGAAACGCTTTATCCCCTAGAGAGTTGGCTAGAAATTATCCAAGGCATTCGCCATCAACAACCGGATTTGCCAATTGTCGCAATCCAGGGAGAACTGGATGAAGCTTGGGTTTTAGCCCTCAAAGCCATGGATAATAACTTAAAAGTGTCCAGAACGGCCGATATCGGTAAAATGGCGGCTATGATCGCCGGTGCTAATTTATTGTTAGCTACCGAAAGTGTCCCTTTACAGTTAGCCGTGGCCGTGGGAACCTATACCCTCTCTCTGTTGGTTCCTTCGTTGTCTAAGAGAGTTTTACCGAGTGGGGGAGAGCTGCATCGATATATTGAAGCTAATACGGGAAAAGTCGCCGATATTACCCCCGAAACTGTCCTGAAAAAGATTTGGGGCCGGTAAAAAATCGGGTTTCGATCGCTTTTTTCGTGGCTCGAAACCCGAAAAAAATCAGCATCAAGGCTCAATTTTGCGATTGAGATAACTGACTTTTCAAGGATTCTAGGGAGGCCCAACGACCATCAATGGCAGTCTTTTCCGGAAGAAGAAAATCGGGGGGTTGACAATTAGCACCGCAGAGTTGACGGGGGGGTAAAGTTAGACATAACTGCTCGTATAACCACATTTGCGGGTCAAAATCCCCGTTAGGATCGAGGGTTTCCGAGAGGTCTTCGTAGGCTATTTCTCGCTCTAGAGGATAGGAGCTATCGTAGTCTTTATTTTTGTCTAGCCAGATTAATTCGGAAGTGTTTAATTGCAGACGATGATTATATTGTTGTAAACAGCGATCGCAGGTTAAGGTGACGATGGTTTCTGCTTTCACCGATACTTCCAAAAAATTGCCCCCATGTCTAACCAGCAAGGTTCCCCGCACCGGTGTCAAGGTTTCTAGACCGGGGATAAAATTATCGATGATGATGACTCTTTGTCGATCAGGAGATTTGAGGAGGTGGGGGATAAAAATAGTTTCCATAGATAACTCCTGTATCATTTATCGGTTATCGGGTGTCAACTGCGTTAGCGAGTAACGCCATCATAATTGCTCGGTGACAATCTTTCCTTTATTAGCTTATCGCAGCCCCGACCTCTACAGACATAGACCAGTCCTAGACTGGGGGGTGTGGGGTGTATTTTCAGTGAACAGTGAACAGTAAACAGTAATCAGTGAACTGAAAACTCACATCTGATAACTGATAACTGATAACTGATAACTGACTCCTGTATTTGACAGGCTGTCTGTTGATCGATCGAGAAAGTTTCCTCAGAATTGGGAGTATATGCACAAAGATACTCCTATGTCAACGGTTTTGAAAAATTTTCTTCCTCGCCTCGGTGGATTGGTTATGGTTGCACTGCTCTGCTCGCTTGTGCTGGGGGGATTGCCTCGGCCGGGAAAAGCGATTCAATCAGTACATTTATCCTACTGGCTGCGATCGGGAATTGAACAACTAGAGGCGGGTAATTATCAGCAAGCTTTGCAGGATTTCAATCAGTCGCTGGAACAGGAAAATAACTTGGCCCTAGCCTACAGTAATCGCTGTTTAACTGAGATTTATTTACAGGATTATCTGCACGCTTGGCAAGACTGCACGCGCTCTTTACAACAGCAATCTGATAATTATCTAGCCTATTTCCATCGGGGTTTAGCTTTTTATCGTTTGGGAGATTATTCACAGGCACTGACCGATTATAACCAGACTATCCGGCTAAAACCCACCTATTATCAAGCCTACTATAATCGAGGTTTAGTTCAGGCGGCTATGAAAAATTATCCCCTTGCCCTAGCGGATTTTAATCAATCCTTGCGTCAAATTACTAACCAGCAACCCGACACTTTAGCCACTATTTATAATGATCGAGGTTTATCTCATTTAGCCCTCCACAATTTTACCTCAGCCAAAGCGGATTTTACTCAAGCTCTCCGGTTAAATAAAAATAACGCCTCAGCCTACTATAATCTAGCTTGTACCGCTGACCAATTAGGTGAATACGACCGCTCGATCGCCCATTTAAATCGAGCGATTGCCATTGATCCTTTTTATGCCGATGCTTATATTAGAAGGGGATTACTGCGGCATCAATTGGGTTATTATCAATCAGCTTTGGCGGATTTAAATCAAGGAGCAAATCACCTCTATCATCAGGGATTGCACCACAATTATCAGCAAATCCTCGCCCTAATCGAGCAAATCCACCAACAGTTACTTTCCCTACCATCTCCCATTGTTTAAAAGAGCGATCAATATTACAAAGGAAAGCGCTTCATGGCTGTGACGGCAAGACGGGCATTATCTTTAAGGACTTGAGAAACCCGGGGAATTTGGGGAATTTGCCAGAGAACATCGACGGTGCGCCGTAATAATCGCACTAGATCTCCCTCATCGAGGCTAGTATTTTCGCACAATTCTGGCCAGGATGTCCCCTGGGCCCAACGGGAGGCAATCCCCATCAGTTGGGTTTCTAACCAGACAGGAATAGTGATATCGTAGCGAGATTGAGCTTGATAGAGTAAACGGCGAACTTCTCGCAAACCGGGGGAATTTCCCTCTCCTTGTCGCAAAATATCGATAACTTCTGGCACAGGTGGGTAATTGCACCAAGTATCGGGGCGAGGGGGTTCCGTAATTATAGCGCTGATGGCGGCGGCTAGTTGGCTAGGAGTCAATCGGTCCAAATCTCCGGACATCATCGCTAATCCTAACCAGAGTTCATTTTCCCCGCGAATAGTGGCCGCCGCTTCTCCCAGGGGAGTGGGCAAATAACCCTCTAATGCTTGGAATTCCCGCAAAATCTCGATTAGATTCAGAAATTCTTCCCAGTAGTAGGATTTACGCGATTGTTGTTTTTGGTATTTAATCTGGGTCTTGTGTAACTTATCGCGAGCAATCTCTCGATCGTAGTATAATTTCATCAATCGCCCTGGATTTTTGCGTTTTTGCAGGGGATGAGCGGCAATTTGACTATTGACAATTTCAATTTTTTGTGATTGTGTTGCCAGTTCCGCCACTGGTGGGATGCCCTGCACTTGTTGGGGGATTAAATCGGCGATCGCCTGAGTATTTTCCTCACCCTTGCGCCAACCCCCTAGGGAAACAGCTTCTAGGGAAGGGGGTATCAGTTCGCCTAATGCCGCAGGAGTGAGAAAACCTCGATCGATCTCGCTAATATCGGCATAGGCGGCTAAATACCAGCGATTATCACTACCTAAACAAACAAGGGTTCGCACTTGACCAGCGCCGTGCAGGGTATTGACAAAGATAGCGGGGACGGGGACGGGGACCTTAATATGTTTGCCCTTGAGATGGAGGATAGTTCCGACGGGAATATTCGGCAATTTTAGATGTATTTCCTGTCTTTTCTGGGCCTCTGACTGACTAGCGATGATTTTATACAGTCTTTCTTCTTCCCGCAGTCTTTCCCGTAGCTTTTCGTAACTGAAGACCTGCTCCCGTTCGATACCGGCTAACTCCATATCCAACTTGGCTAATTCGGTGGTTAAGGCGGTAATCTGTTGTCGTTCGGGGCTTAACTTCAAACGAGCGAGATATTCGGCGAAACTGCGCTCTAAGAGGTCTTTGGCCTCCTCTAGACTGTGTTTTTGCAGGAGATTTAAGACCATGCCGTAACTGGGCGCAAAACAGCTTTGCAGGGGTTCCGGTTGGGCGGTGGCCAGAAAAGCCGCTTCTTTTGCCCCTTCAAAGGGCGTTTGTACTGTCACCACATGGCCCACCGCGTCCATTCCCCGGCGACCCGCCCGGCCGGCAATCTGGACAAATTCCGAGGGAGTCAGCATACTATGGCCATCATCGGTGCGTTTGGAGAGGGCTGAGATAACGGTGGTGCGGGCGGGCATATTAATCCCGGCCGAGAGGGTAGCGGTGGCAAAAACCACCTTAATTAAACCGGCTTCAAAGAGTTGTTCGACTAATTCTTTCCAGAGGGGTAAAATCCCGGCATGGTGAACACCACAGCCCCGGGTGAGGGGTTCCACTTGGTCGGCCCGCACCAATTGGGAAGCACTGGCCAGGAATTCAAACAGTTGGTTTTTCGTCTCGGGGTCGGCGGTTAAGAGGCTGAGGAGTTGCTCGTCAGACTGGGGGTTATTAGCGAAAAAAGCCAGTAATTTCTGGTGTAGGGGCGGATTTTCGACGGCAAAGAAGGAAAGGGTCAGTTCTTGCAGATTGGGATTATCTTCCAGGAAGAAAATGAGTAAACGGTAGTAAATGGCTCTAGCTTCTTCTGGATTAACGAGATTGAGGTTTTTTAGCTCTCGAATCGCCTGATCGCAACCTTTACGGCTGAAAATGACGTAAATAGCCGGGAGCATATCCTTGTCCCGCAGAGTGGTGACAATGGAGGCGATGGTGGGACAATCTTCTCGTTTTAAGCGTCGGGGTTTGCCGTGGCCGACTTTTGAGCGTAGTTTCGGGTTAACTTTGCTCTGTTTTGGGTCGAGCAGCGGGAATAATCCCTCTTTATTAACGAAATAAAAGCGCAGGGGGACGGGGCGAAAATCGGAGTTAATTAGCTCGCAGCTGGAGGTCTGTTTATTGTCGCCGGATTGGGGCAGTTGCCGCACCCAGTTAATCCAGTCGGTGAGTTCCCCGGGGTTGCCGATGGTGGCGGAGAGGGCGACTAATTGGATACTAGGGGGACAGTAGATAATTGATTCTTCCCAAACGGTGCCGCGACCTCGATCGCTGATATAGTGACATTCATCGAGAACCAGGGTTTCCACGTTTTCTAGGGAAGTGCCTACCTGACCGATCGGGGTTTTATACAGCATATTGCGAAAAATTTCTGTAGTCATGACTACAATTAATGCTGAAGGATTGATCACCACATCCCCGGTAATCAATCCCACTTCGGCAAAGAGCAGCGGGGAATCCTCATCGCCATCGGTGGGGGTGCGACCGAATTTTTCTTGAAAATCCCGGAATTTTTGGTTAGAAAGAGCTTTCAGGGGAGTGGTGTAGAAAACCCGTTTGCCCCTTTCTAGGGCGCGATAGATAGCGTATTCTCCGATTAAAGTTTTGCCGGAACCCGTGGGAGCGCAGACGACCACTGATTTACCGGCAGCGAGAGCGGCGATCGCCGAGTGCTGGAAGTCGTCGAGTTTAAAGGGAAAAATGGTTTTGAGATCCAAAGAAGTAGGGTTAAGGGACTCTTTCACGTCAAGTCTAAGAGGAGAAATTTTTTAAATTGTGGCTATTCTGGCTGGCTTTTTTGATTCTAGTCGAAAAAAGCGGACTTCTAGAAACTAGGGACAAGCTTAACCTTTGGGGGTGATGCCCAATCCCATCATACTTCATTTTTATCAGAAATGCTGTAAGCTAAGAGGTATTTAAACCGCTTATTCTTAGATTAGCCGAATCTCTCCCAATCCCTTTACTGTTGACTCTTGCCTCTTGCCTCGTCTCAACAAGCAATTTAAATTACGAACAGCTTATCACTAATAATTGTATCTCTATTTTCTCCTTGACTTGATTACTTATACTGACTGATGATGATTAAATTTTCTGCTGAAGACTGTCTAGTTTTAGTTGTTGATGATGTGGGCAAAAATCTCCAATTAGCTGTGAATATTCTTGATTCTGCTGGTTATACCACCACTTATGCTAGTAGTGTTAAACAGGCAATAGAACGAGTAAAAACTGCTAATCCTGACCTAATTATTCTTGACTTAATGATGCCAGATATGACGAGAATAGAGCTTTGTCGAAGACTAAAATCTGACATTTTATACGCTCATATACCGATTATTTTTGTAACAGATAGTAAGAAAAAAGAAGATATTATCAATGCTTTTAATTCTGGGGCTGTGGACTATGTAAATAAACCCTTTTATAGTTGGGAACTGTTAGCCAAAGTTAAAATTCATTTAGAACTGAAAAAAACGCAAGAAGAACTGAAAAATATCAATTCTCAACTAGAACAGCTAGTCAGAACTGATAGCCTAACTGGGGTAAATAATCGTCGAGAGATTCTCGCCTTGGGCGAGAAAGAATTGCAACGATGTCGTCGTTATCATCGTTATTTTTCGCTTGTATTCATTGATATCGACCATTTTAAACATATTAACGATACCTTTGGTCATCTCCTAGGGGACAAAACTTTAATTACTGTCGCTGGGGCAATTAAAAACTGTCTGCGTCAAGTGGATAGTTTTGGGCGCTTTGGGGGCGAGGAATTTGTCGCTATTCTCCCAGAAACTAATCTTGAAGATGCTGCTACCACAGCCTGGCGCATTTGTCAAGTAATTAACAAGTTAAATATTGAAATTGATCGACAAAAAGTGCGAGTTACTGCTAGTATTGGTGTGGCAACATTTAGCCCTGAAGATAATAATCTAGAAGCGGTGATCGAGCGGGCTGATCATGCCATGTTTGCCGCTAAAAATCAAGGTAGGAATCGAGTTAGTTTAGGTAAAACAGTATGAAAAATTTGTTATTTATTCTTGGTTTTTTGCTCTTGGGTGTAGCCCCAAGTTTTAGCGCCGATCTCGATACAATTATACGCAGGGGAAAATTAATTGTCGCTGTCAAAAATAATCTCCCTCCCCTCGCTTTCCTTGATTCTCAGGGGAATCTGCAAGGATTGGAAATCGACATCGCTAAACGTCTAGCGTCAGAAATTCTCGGTTCTGACAGTGCTATTATTCTCAAACCCGTTAGTAATCAAGAACGTTTACAGGTGGTTATTGATGATCGGGTGGATTTGGCGATCGCTCGTGTGGCGATTACTCCTGCACGTCAGCGCTTAGTGGATTTTAGCCCCTTTTATTACCTCGATAGCAGCGGTTTTGTGACGAAAAACCCGCAATTGCAGCGTTTAGAAGACTTAGCTAACTCTAGAATCGCCGTACTCAACGGCTCGACGACAATCGCCCTTGTGCGTTCCAATTTGCCTAACGCTATCCTGCGCGGGGTTGCTTCCTATCAAGAAGCTTTAAATTTACTGGAAACCGGGGAAATAGACGCTTTTGCGGCTGATAATAGCCTTTTAACTGGTTGGGTGCAGCAATTCCCCAATTATCGTCAATTACCGATCGAGTTAGGGGCGATCGCTCTAGGAGTCGTTCTCCCTAAAGGTTTACAGTACCAAAGTCTCCGAGAACGCGTCAACCAAGCGATCGATCGGCTAGAATCCACCGGCTGGTTAGCAGAACGGGTGAACTATTGGGGTTTACCTCTGAGAATTCGGGAAATGGGGAGATAGGGTGATGGGGTGTGGGGTGTTACCCCCCCAACCCCCCGACATCGGGGGGGTGTGGGAAGTGGGGTGTGGGGTGTGGGAAGTGGGGAGGGGGGAGAAGGGAGTTTTTTGCTGTGAACAGTGAACAGTGAACTGAAAACTCAAATCTGATAACTGATAACTGATAACTGATAACTGATAACTGATCACTGATCACTGACTAAATCCTGCTATAATCTGATTGAATAAGTATAAAGATATTAATTGCTCGATCGCTAATTATGGAAGATACCCTGCCGCTTATTTACGTTTCTGGATTGCTAATTTTCGTGATTGGTTTAGGAATTTTTGTCATCGTGCAAATCTTTAAAACCCGTCGAGTGGAAGGAACCTTTAACAAGCTACAAAAGAAATTGCAAAAAGAAAAAGGTACAGCTAAAGAATACTATGAATTAGGGAGTCTGTATCTCGATAAAAAACTCTATGTTCAAGCATTGAGTTTACTGCAAAAGGCTTTAAAAATCTCTGAAGAAGAAAGCATCGAACCAGAAAATCAATCCCTAATCTATAATGCGATCGGTTTTTCCTATTTTGCCCAAGAACAATTAGAATTAGCGATTCGTAACTACAAAGAGGCAATTAAACTTTATCCTCAATACTCGATCGCTCTTAATAATCTTGGCAATGTTTACGAAAAGAAACAAATGGCTAAAAAAGCTCTCGAAACCTACGAAGAAACTCTCAAATTTGATCCTAATAATACCGTAGCGAAAAAGCGAGCCGAATCCCTGCGTAAACGCTTCGCTGAATCGAAATAGTTTTGACTACTATCAAATTCTTTTTAGAGATCGAAGAATCTTCGATCTCTTTCTTTATTTCAAGCCATAAAACAAGACAATTAAACTAGGGGTTAAAATCGTCAAAATTAAATTTAGGGGCGCACCCAAACGGGTAAAATCGAGGAATTTATAGCCGCCTGGTGCATAAACCATGGTGTTAGTTTGATAGCCAATTGGTGTGAGATAACTATTAGAAGCAGCAAAGGTGACAGCATACATAAAAGCCAAAGGATTTAAACCCAAAGTTTTCGCCACTTCCACGGCGACGGGAATCATTAAAACCACGGCGGCGTTATTAGAGAGGATTTCAGTTAAAAATGAGGTAATTAGATAGAAGAAAACTAAGATCCAAAACCCCGAAAGATGGCCGCCGATAGCCACTAAATTATCTGCCAACCATTTAGTCGTTCCCGAGTTATCCATGGCAGTACCCAGGGGAATTAAACCCGCTAATAAAAAGATAATATCCCAACGAATGGAACCATAGACTTCCCCCGGTTTTAGACAGCCAGTAATTACCATTAAAACCACCCCAACTAAACTGGTGACGAGAATCGGTTGAATATCAAAAGCAGCAATAATAATCACCAACAAAGTAATCATTAAAGCAATAATGCCCTTATCCTGTCGCAATGATTCAATTTCTTTCTCTTCTAAGACTAATAATTCTCGCGTGGTTTGTAAACCAATAAAACTCTGTTTTGGTCCTTGAACCAAGAGCAAATCGCCAAACTTTAAAGGAATTTTCCCTAATCTTCCTTGCAGTAATTCTGAACCACGCCGAATCGCTAAAACCGTTGCGTTATAACGCTGACGGAATTTCAAATCTTTTAAAGTTGTCCCAATTAAACGGGAATTAGAGAGAAGCAAAACCTCGGCTAATTTTTCCTCACCTGTAGTAATTACCGATTCAATATCTCCTTGGTGAAATTTGACATCGGCAAAGATTTCTAAGCCTCGTTCATCCTTAATTTTTAATAGTTCTTCCCGACTACTGTGAACGATTAAAATATCGCCAGCATTGAGAACTTTATCGGCTAAAGGTTGCGGTAAATGTACCTTATTTCTGATTAATTCCAACACATCAAAATCAAACTTTCTTTGTAGTCCACTTTCCGATAAAGTTTGACCGATAAGACTAGAACGAGGGCTAATAATTACCTCACTCAGATATACTTTAGAACCATAATCATCGTCCAAAAATTCCCCTGTGGAAGATTTGCGATCGGGTAATAATTTCGGGGCAAAAATTGCTAAATAAATCAAACCTGCTAAAAAAGTTACTACCCCCAAAGCAGTGAATTGAAATAAGCTAAATTGCCCATAACCCAGCTTGGCAGAAATACCACTAGCGAGAATGTTTGTAGAAGTTCCCACCACGGTAATCATCCCCGCTAAAACCGTGGCGTAGGAAAGGGGAATTAATAACTTAGAAGGAGAAATTTTTTGTTTTTTACACCAATCTTCGACGATAGGTAAAAAGATCGCCACCACTGCCGTGTTATTAATAAAAGCACTAATTGGCCCCACTAATGCTCCTAGTACAAATACCTGTTGGTGGGGATTTTTGCCCCCCCAAACCAGCAAGCGATCGCGAACTACTTGAATCACTCCCGTGCGGGTAATTCCGGCACTAAGCACAAACATCGCCATCACTGTCACCGTGGCAGAATTACTAAATCCGGCGATGCCTTCTTCGGGAGTAACTAAACCGAAAAGAATGAGGACAATTGCCACGGATAAAGCGGTTAAATCTACTGGCAGCCATTCCGCCACAAAAGCGACTAAAGCAACGACTAAAACCGTTAAAGTCAGAATAATTGGTGTTGGCATTGATTTATTTTTTCGTCATGAACCAGCGAATAAATAACTTCTCCAACTCAATCCAAACAAACATTAAGGCACTAAATCCAAAACAGATTAATAATTCCGTGCCACTAATCCATTGAGTACCGAAGAAGTTTTGTAGAGGAGGAGCATAAATTAACAACAATTGTAGGATCGTTGTCAAGCCCACGGCGGCAATAATATAAGGATTAGAGAAGGGATTCATTTGCACAGCTAACTGGGTATGGGAACGCACCGCCAAAGCATGACCCATTTGTGCTAAACAGAGGGTAGTAAATACCATGGTTTTCCAGCGTCCAGGATCTCCGATTTCGGGAGTTGCCTGAGTATATCGGTAAGCCCAGTACATCATAATAATGGTGAGAATGGCAAAGACGATGCCGATGCGAATCATATACCAACCCAAACCGCGGGCGAAAATGCTTTCCCGGGGGCTAAAAGGTGGACGTTTCATCACATTAGGTTCGGCGGGTTCCATTGCCAGAGCAAGAGCCGGTAAACCGTCAGTAACAAGGTTCATCCAGAGGATTTGCAAGGGAGAAAGGGGGACACCGCCTAAACCGAGCAGAGGAGCCGCCGCAATGGTTAAAACCTCGCCAATATTACTGCCGAGAATGTATTTAATAAAGCGCCGAATGTTGCTGTAAACCACGCGCCCCTCTTCGGTGGCAGCGACGATGGTGGCAAAATTATCATCCAGCAAAATCATATCGCTGGCTTCTTTGCTGACATCGGTTCCCGTAATCCCCATGGCGATACCGATATCCGCTTGTTTTAGTGCTGGAGCATCATTGACTCCATCCCCCGTCATGGCGACGAATTTGCCCCGTTTTTGCAAAGCTTGGACGATTCTCAGCTTATGTTCGGGAGAAACGCGAGCATAGACGCTTACACCATCTACCTCTGCCTCTAGGTCATTCTGAGACATTTTTTCTAATTCTTTACCCGTGATTACTCGCTCCCCGGCAGCAGCAATGCCTAATTCACTGGCGATCGCCTTGGCCGTTAATTGGTGATCTCCGGTAATCATAATCGGACGAATTCCCGCTTGACGACAGAGGGCAACCGCTTCTTTAACTTCTTTGCGGGGTGCATCGAGCATTCCCACCAATCCCAACCAAACCAGGGATTGTTCCTCACTATCTTCTCTTTCCGCTTCTGGCACTTCTGTCATCGGTTTATAGGAAAAACCTAAGACTCGTAGGCCATTACCCGCCATTTCGTCATTTTGTGCCAAAATACGGCTTCTTTGTTCAGGTGTTAAGGGTTGACTTTCCGCCCCAACTTGGACCAGAGAACAACGTTCGAGAATTAATTCCGGTGAGCCTTTGGTAAACATTAAATAGGCAGAATCCCCCAAACCTAACTGAGCATTCTCACAGATTACTGACATTCTCTTTCGTTCGGAAGAAAAGGGAAATTCGCCTAAACGAGGGCTTTTTGGTTCCAATGCTTCCCGATATAGTCCTCCTTTACCCGCTAAAGTCAGTAAAGCTCCTTCGGTGGGATCGCCTAAAATTGACCATTCTTGAGCTTGATTCTGCAAAAGTGCATCATTACACAGCACACAAGCCGTTAAAATTGCCTGTAGTTCGGGATCACTTTCACTAGCACCATTAAACTCACCGATGGGCGCGTAACCTTCCCCCGTGACAGTAATGACATGGTGGGAAGTATTGACTTTCTGCACCACCATTTTATTTTGAGTTAAAGTTCCGGTTTTATCGGAGCAAATCGTCGTTACCGAGCCTAAAGTTTCCACTGCCGGCAATTTACGGATTAAAGCTTGTCTTCTCACCATTCTTTGGGTTCCAATTGCCAATGTCACCGTTACCACTGCCGGTAAACCTTCGGGGACAACAGCCACAGCCATACTGAGGGAGGTTTCTAATAATGACTCAAAAAACTGCCAACCGGAGCTAATTACGCCCCAAAGCACGACTACAGCCACTAAAGCTAGGGAACCACTCACTAAAACGTTACCTAACTGCGACATTCGCTGCTGTAGGGGAGTTGGTTCACTTTCTACTCCTTGCAACAAAGCGGCAATTTTACCGATTTCCGTGTCCATTCCCGTCTTGGTAATCGCCACTTTCCCCCGTCCCTGTACTACTTCTGTACCCTGATAGACGAGGTTAATGCGATCGCCCAAAGAGGCATCTTCCGGTAAAACCTTCTGTGCTTGTTTATTCACCGATTCCGCTTCACCCGTTAAGGCAGCTTCGCGGATTTGCAGGTTTTGTGCTTCTAATAATCTGCCATCGGCGGCAATTTGTACTCCCGCTTCCAGTAACATGATATCCCCGGGGACAAGTTCCTTGGCCGCCACTTCAAAGGTGCTACCATTACGAATAACTCTAACTTTGGGCGAGGATAACTGCTTAAGGGCTGCTAATGCCTTTTCTGCCCGACTTTCCTGTAAATATCCTAAAATACCGTTTAAAATAACAATTGTAAAAATAGCGATCGCATCTTTGGGAAATTCCGCTTTCTTCAGATCCAAAACTGCTGAAACCACCGCCACGGCAATTAGCATCACTAACATAATGTTAGTAAACTGTTCCCAGAGAATCATTAACGGGCTACGTCCCCCCGTTTCTTTTAGTTCATTTAACCCGTAAATATCTTTTCTTTTAACAATTTCCGCCTCGATTAAGCCGGTTTCCCCATTGGTTCTCAGTATTTCTAGGGTTTGTTCCCCAGTTAAATTATGCCAAGCACGATTATTCTCTATTTCCGAGACTTGAGGTGACGTAGTGGGAAAAGTCATAGCGATCGATTGAAGAGGGTGTACGCGTGAACTAAAAAGGTAAGCGAATTAAGCTAATTACATATCACAATATCAGTTATCAGGGAGCATTGGGGAGAGGGAAGTGGCGAAGTGGGGTAGTGGGGAAGTGGGGTAGTGGGGTAGTGGGGAGACCACTTCGTGCGCGTTGCGGGGGGGGAGTGGGGAGATGGGGAAGCTATCTCATCACCCTATCACCCCAAAACCCTATAACCCCATAACCCTATCACCTGTCTCCTGTCTCGGAGTCTCCTGACTTCTCGATAAGCTGAAAAAAATGTAACGAAATGTGAAGTATAATAGCGAATGTGATAAAGACAAGACATTAGAGAGTAGATAGGAAACGATGCGAGTTGCGATCGCTGGTGCGGGACTAGCCGGATTATCTTGTGCGAAATACCTTGTCGATGCGGGACATACGCCCATCGTACTGGAACGTCGCGATGTATTAGGGGGAAAAATTGCCGCTTGGAAAGATGCCGATGGCGACTGGTACGAAACCGGTTTACACATCTTTTTCGGTGCTTATGCCAATATGCTGCAATTATTCAAAGAATTGGGCATAGAAGATCGCCTACAGTGGAAAGAACACTCGATGATCTTCAATCAGCCAGAAAAACCGGGGACTTATTCGCGGTTTGACTTCCCTGATATTCCCGCCCCAATTAACGGTATTGTTGCCATTCTTCGCAATAATGATATGTTAACTTGGGAGGAAAAAATTAAATTTGGACTCGGTTTAATCCCTGCCATTATTAAAGGCCAAAGTTACGTCGAGGAGATGGATAAATATTCTTGGTCGGAATGGTTAGAGAAACAAAACATCCCTCCTAGGGTAGAAAAAGAAGTGTTTATCGCTATGTCGAAAGCTCTAAACTTTATCGATCCTAACGAGATTTCCGCCACGATTCTACTAACAGCCCTCAACCGCTTTTTACAGGAGAAAAACGGCTCAAAAATGGCCTTTCTCGATGGTTCACCCACGGAAAGACTCTGCCAACCTTTAGTCGATTACATCACCGCTAGAGGTGGCGAAGTGTGCTTAAACGCCCCTTTAAAAGAGATTATCTTAAATGAAGATGGCACAGTTAAAGCCTTCTTAATGCGCGGTTTAGACGGTGCGAAAGATTATCTTTTTGAAGCTGATCTTTATGTGTCTGCAATGCCTGTAGATCCATTAAAAGTATTACTGCCTAAACTTTGGCAAGAAGATAAATTCTTTCAAAAATTAGAAGGATTAGAAGGAGTTCCTGTTATTAATCTACACCTCTGGTTTGATCGCAAACTAACCGACATCGATCATTTATTATTCTCCCGTTCGCCTTTACTCAGTGTTTATGCTGACATGAGCAACACCTGTAAAGAATACGCTAACCCCGATCGCTCGATGTTAGAATTAGTTCTCGCTCCTGCTCAGGATTGGATTAGCAAATCCGATGAAGAAATTATCGCCGCCACGATGAAAGAATTAGAAAAACTCTTTCCTCAACATTTTACTGGCGATAATCCCAGTCAATTGTTAAAATACCATCTGGTGAAAACTCCTCGATCGGTTTATAAAGCCACCCCTGGCCGACAAGCTTATCGACCTTCTCAGAAAACTCCGATCGAGAATTTTTATCTCGCCGGTGACTATACCATGCAAAAATATTTAGGAAGCATGGAAGGAGCGGTTTTATCGGGGAAATTAGCGGCGGCAGTGATCAGCAAAGATCACCCCGCAGCACCGCTAAACCCGAATAAAACCCAATCTACACCAGTGTCCAGCGCTCGTTAATTCTCTGGCTAGGGACTAATGACGAAAATGGCCTTGAGTGAGACAATGCTATATCATTAGCCACAGTTCGCCGTTAATCTAAGTCAATCATTCCGCCCCAGCAGAATGCTCCAATTGCCAAAACCGACCCACCCCACCAAACCCCTCGTCTCCCTTGCGGAGTCCTACGAACTCTGTCGCCGGATTACAGAGAAGTATTCCAAAACGTTTTATCTCGGTACTCTCCTGATGCCGAAAGCAAAACGTCAAGCGATCTGGGCAATTTATGTCTGGTGTCGTCGTACCGATGAACTGGTCGATGGACCCCAAGCCCGGTTAACTACCCCTGAAACCCTTGATTTATGGGAAAAACAGCTAGAAACTGTCTTTTCTGGGGTTGCCCTCGAGGATGCCGATGTCGCTCTCGTGGATACTCTAGAAAAGTTCCCCATGGATATCCAACCCTTTCGGGATATGATCGCCGGGCAACAGATGGACCTCTATCGCAGTCGTTATCAAACCTTTGATGAACTAAAACTGTACTGCTATCGGGTGGCGGGAACGGTGGGGTTAATGTCCAGCGCCGTGTTAGGATTGGAACATGGCGACCGCTCGGCTCCTTGGCGACGCAATCAAAGCGTTTATATTCCCCAAGAAGAAGCGATCGATCTCGGTATTGCCAATCAATTAACCAATATTTTGCGGGATGTGGGGGAAGATGTCCATCGTGGGCGGATTTATCTACCTTTAGAGGATTTAGAGCGTTTTAACTACAGCGAAGATGATTTACTCAAAGGGGTTAATGATGACCGTTGGAAGGGGTTAATGCGCTTCCAAATTGAGCGGGCCCGTTATTACTATGATTCTGCCGAAAGGGGGATTCGCGCCCTTAATCCCGATTCCCGTTGGCCGGTTTGGGCGGCTTTACTGCTTTATCAAGGTATTTTAGACGTAATTGAAGCAAATAACTACGATGTCTTCGCCCGTCGTGCCTTCGTGCCTTTAGCCAAGAAAATGCTCTATTTACCCGTGGCTTGGTTGCGATCGCAAGCGTTATAAAAATGCGACGGGTTTTGTCGCTTGGCGACTCCACCCGTCAAATCTTACCCAGGTTTGGCTTTTTCAGAGCGATTTAGGAGTCACCAACCAGAAAGGTCCAGTTTCCGTGCAGGGAACATCTCGATCGGTTTCGTAAACCACAAGACCATCTGGCCGATCCAAAACTAGGGCTTCTCCTAGACGGACGTAGGAGATAAACGGGCCAAGATAGCGGACAACAGGCTCATCGCTACAGGCCGGCAACACCCGATCGTTAAAATACTCGTATCCCACATCCTCGACGCTTTCATAGTAGCGGATGCTGAGATCATCGATCGCTTTCCCCGGAAAACGTTCTCGGATAGCTGACCGGAGAAATTCTGGCAGCGGTCGATCAGGCGATAATAATGTGGCAGATTTCATGGCTTTTCCCCCTAAAACTAAAGGAAGCGGGAAACTCTGACAAATGCCTATCCTCTCGGAACTATTCACTTCCGCTCCCCACCTGGCCAATTTTTTACTAGGGATGGGATCTGGCTCAGGGAGTCCCTTTGTATTCATTGTAACAAATTTCCCCGCAAAGGTTCAGGGCGATACGGTGAGAACAGTTTTTCTTGATTTTTCGTTACAAAGATTGACAAATTTATCCTTTTATTTTGGCGATAATAATAATTACCTGGCGACGAGCCAGAAAAAATAATGGAAACAGGGAAAGACGGACGAGGCTGGGACTAACTAACTGGCAATAATGATAGCGAGAAAAGAAGTGGTTTAGTAGTGCCGAATTCTCGTTCCCAATCATTTAGGAGGTAGGAAAGATGACAATTTATGTCACCCGCGAGGGAGATAAACTGGTGGCCGATTCCCCACTGGAATTGGTAGAAAAATTACAACAATGTCAGGGGAGAATGACGGAAACAAGACAGGAATTCATGACTCGGATGGCTGCACATATGGTAGCCAGCCAAGGCGTTACTGTTCCTATCACCGATCCGGAGAATTTTATCGCCGAGCTAATCCATAACGATTTTCTCAGCGTGGTGGACAGTATTGATGGCTGAAAGTCGGCCGGGGAATTGGCAGCAAAACTTCGCCCCTAGGGTTCCTAACACTCAACCCCACTACCCTAGGTCAAAAAGCAAAATTTCCGAGTCTTCTAGAGATTGAATAGCCAAGGAAGTTTCCTCGCTAATTGCCGCTCCATCCCCCGCTTGTAAATGCACGCTATTTAGGGTTATTTGCCCTCTAGCCACTTGTAACCAGCCATAACGACTGGGAGCGAAGGAATGAGTCAGGGACTGGCCTGGGGGCATAATTCCTGCGTAGAGATTAACGTCTTGATGGACTTTAACCGCGTTACCGGCACCGGTGGGAGAGGCGATTAGTTGTAAGGTATGGGGAGAAAATGCGATCGCTTTTTGTTCATAACTGGGTTCTAGATTTTTTTGGTCGGGAATAATCCAAATTTGCAGAAGATGGAGGTTATTAGTGGCAGAATGATTAAATTCACTGTGTTTTATCCCTGTTCCCGCGCTCATCCGTTGAATTTCACCGTGTCGAATCACGGAACCCGTGCCGAGACTGTCTTGGTGTTCTAGTTCTCCCGCCAAAACATAGGTTAAAATCTCCATATCCTGGTGTCCGTGGGTGTGAAATCCTTTTCCCCCAATCACTTTATCCTCATTAATAACTCTGAGACTCCTAAAATTAATCTGTTGGGGATCATAATATTGGGCAAAAGAAAAGGTATGATAGGTATCCAACCAACCATAGTTAGCGTGGCCTCTTTCCTCCGCCTTGCGTATAGTAATCATCGGTTTTCCTCTTTTTTATCTCTATATTCCTAGTCTATAAAATATTGCCAAAAATGATAAGTAGGCACTAAAAAGTCAGATAGTTACCTTGAGGTCATCATTAGGGCAATGTTATTAAATTTTATGGATTTTGACTGGGAGCCATTATTTTGAAACAGCTATGACGACTCCCGAACCTTCAACTGTATTAGGCTTAATTGCCGTAGGTTTAAGCTCAATAGTCGGATTTAGGCTCTTCGGGACTTGGTATGGTTCGATATGGGGGCATAAATCGACTAAATCCTTATCTGGCAAGAGATTTAATTGATTAGTTCGCTCCAGATCGCAAACAATTGACAAAAATTGCGGTAATGTCTCTCTCTATAAGGGTTTCATTCCTTATAACCCCGTCCATTGCATAAGACAAACCGAAGAACCCAGATTTAAAGGCAAAAAAGAGCCAAAATAAGCCTTCGATCGCTTCTTTTTGACCAAGAAAAAGCCCCCAATTGGGGGCTGAGGAAGAATGTAGTTACTTGTTGGAGTATAGCAAATCATGTCGAGAATTGGCAAATATAGCTCGATTTTTGTTTATTATTGCGGTAAAAACGCCTAACTGTAGCATTTGGGCAGATTACTTCATAAGTTGCAGTTCAGCTTGCTTGATCGAGATTTCAGGTCGAACTTAAGCCAAATCTCGCCAATCTATCCCTAGATCTTGTAACTTCTGGGCCATCTTTTCTGCCACTTCTTCAGGGGTGGGAACAAGTTTACCTTCAGGGGTAAAAAAGCGTAATTGGCTGTCATGAACCCCTAAAAATAATTCTAACTGTTGACTCCATAACCAACCCTGTTTATTCGCTGCAATTTCTTCGTATTTTCCTGCCATCAACTGAAACCCCTTAAATTCTAAACTGGTGGGATCAAACCAAAAATAATTAGGAGTCCGGAAAGTTTCCTGATAAATTTCTTTCTTGAGACCTCGATCGGTTTCTGCCGTTGAATCAGACAAAATCTCGATGATGACATGGGGATATTTCCCCTCTTCTTCCCACACTACCCAACTTTTACGGGGTTTTCTTGCTACTCCCAAAACCACAAAAAAATCAGGACCTCTAAAATATTCTGATTTTCGTTGATTGGGACTGTAATAAATAGTCAGATTACCAAAAGCATAGAAATCTTGGCGGTCTTTCCATAAGAACTCTAGTGATTGGATCAAAAGCATCAATTGACGCAGATGTAACTCTGTTTCCATAGGGGGTTCATCACTCAGTAAATCACTTTTGGGAAAGATAATTTCCTTTAACTCATCTTCAACAATAACCATGACGACCACTCAATTATTTAATCTTCCCTATTTTAGCTCTTCAGTAGAGCGTTCTACTGTTTCCTATCAACCTAATCGTTTAGCAGGATTACGACGCTTTGCCATAGCGATTACCTTTCTCAATATTTTAGGTCATACCGTCCTCGGATTTGAACAATCTTGGGCGCAACCTCTGGTGGCTTTAGCAACAGGTTACAGCGTAGAATTATTATTAGAAAGCGTTGATGCTGGGGTAAATGGCTTTAAACCTAGATATTTAGGAAGTATGGGTCAGTTTATCGATTTTCTGCTTTCTGCCCATATTACCTCATTAGCGATCGCTATGTTACTCTATGCTAATGAGCGTTTATTTCCGATTATGTTTGCAGTAGCGGTGGCTATCGGCTCTAAAGCAATTTTTCGGTTAAAAGTGGCAGATAAAACCCGTCATTTTCTCAATCCTTCTAATTTTGGTATTAGCGTTACCTTACTCTTATTTCCTTGGATTGGCATCGCGCCCCCCTATCAGTTTACCGAGAATTTAAGCGGTTGGGCAGATTGGATTTTACCCGTCTTAATTGTTTGTACGGGAACGTTTTTAAATGCCCGTTTTACTCGTAAATTGCCTTTAATTGCGGGATGGTTAGGGGCTTTTATCTTACAAGCAATCCTTAGAAGTGCTATCTTTCAGACACCGTTAATCCCCGCCCTATTACCCATGACAGGGGTGGCTTTTGTCCTCTTTACTTTCTATATAGTAACTGATCCAGGAACAACACCAATTAACCACCGTGAGCAGATAATTTTCGGGGCATCTGTAGCCGTTGCTTATGGCACTTTGATGTCCTTTCACATTGTTTTTGGGATGTTTTTCGGATTGACGCTGGGTAATGATTCGGTAGTAGTGGCGTAGCTCTCTTGCTTACCTGGTATGAATTGTGTAAAATATTTATTAATAAAAATAATTGGAACACGCTCAGTCTTTAAACCTCTAGCTTGCTCATGACTTTTCTGATAAATATCTTTTGCAGAAAAATAAAAAACAGAAAGCGGAAAAAGAAGCAAAGCTAGAAGTTTTAAAGCGAAGTAAATATAGCCTGTTAAAAAATGAAGAAGATTTAACGGAACCCCAAAAAATCAAACTAGAAGCTATCAAAGAAAATTGACCAAATTTGAAAAAGATGCACGAGTTAAAGGAAGAATTTAGAAAGATTTATGAAACCTCAGAGAATCCGACAGAGGGACTGCTATCCATCTCGGAATGGTTGGCAAAATCCTCCAGTGTTTTTACCAAGAGTTGTCAAACAATCCGAAACTGGTTTGGAGAAATAATTAGTTATTTCGAGCGAAGGACAACGAATGGGGTGG
>NZ_JADBVM010000117.1:0-53451 GCF_020244875.1 Microcystis sp. M44BS1 | reverse complement strand
GGTGGTCGAGGGAATCAACAATAAACTTAAACTAATAAAACGGAGAGGCTATGGCTTGAGAAACTTTCGGAATTTTTGGGTTAGAAGTATGTTATCTTGGCATCTTGTCTGTTGATTTAGCATAAAGAGTAACGAAGAGCCGAATTTTTCTCAAGTTACTATTTCTATTTTAGGTGGTTTAAGTGCGTTTTAGCTTAGTCACCCCACAGAACCCCCTTGAGCCATATTGCACACTTTTCTCTTTTTGTCAAATTTTATGTTAAGAAAGATGTGACTAATGGATAGCTTATTAAGGGGGGATCGGCACCCCCCTTAGTCCCCCCTTAATCACCCCTGCCCCCTTGATAAGGGGGCAATCTGACAATTTTTAACAACTACTGACTACTTATCAGTTGTTTAAAATACAACTGTAGGGGCTGAACATTGTTCAGCCCAGAGAAAAGAAATACTTGCAGTTATTAGTTATGGACTTAACCAGTAACTTTTTTCCATCTTACTGGAAAGCGGTGACAATCAAGCTTAAACTAATACAAAAGTATTTATTTAATTTTGTTAACTTCGGCTAAAACTTTTTCAGTCACCGATTGAGGAATCCGGGTAAATTCCAATTGATTGTTAATACCTTGACCGGTGGTGAGAATCCAAGTCAACAGTCTTTTAATTTCTGCCGCTTTTTTGTTATCAGCGTAGTCTTTCGGTACTAATAACCAAGTAATCCCGACGATCGGATAGCCATTGCTCGGATCGTCCATATTGGCGGTAAAATCGGCGTTAAACTTGATCCCTTCCATAGCTTTGTTAGCTTGAGCGAGACTCGGTTCGACAAATTGACCGGCTTTATTTTGAACTTTAGCGGTTCTCATGGTTGCCCCTTCATTTTTGCGGGCAAAGGTATCTTGAACGTAACCGATCGAACCTTCTGTTTGTTTAACCAGGGCCGCCACACCATCATTTTTCGGTCCCTTGAGAACCGTAAAACCCCAGTTAGGTTCTTTGCTGGTTCCCACTTTACTTTTGAAAGAAGGACTAATAGCGCTCAGGTGGGAAGTAAAAATCTCGGTAGTACCGCTACCATCAGCCCTAACCACTACTTTAATCGGTCGGTCGGGCAGTTTCGGATCTACTTGTTTCCAGTTGGTGATCTCACCACTGAAGATTTTACCCAGGTTAGCCCGAGAAATTTGCAGGTTATTTACCCCCGGCAGATTATAAACCACGGCGACGGCTCCTCCGGCGGTGGGAACCAGCAATAAACCGTTTTTCATCTGGCTTTTTTCCGAGGAAGAAGGCGCGGCATCGGAAGCCCCAAAATCGACGGTTCCGGCGATAAATTGCCGAATACCAGCACCGCTACCGACGGAATTATAGTTAACGGTGACACCAGTGGCGTTTTTATAGTCGGCAAAATAACGCTGGTATAGGGGCGCGGGAAAGGAGGCTCCTGCACCGTTCAGGGTTTGGGCGAAAGCTTCTCCCATCGTCCCTGCTAGGGCCGCTGCCGTGGCGAAGGAGACAGCACACACACGAGTTAGGGTAGCAGTTGAGAATATCATAAGTTTTCTGGTTGAAGAATTCTGCACAATTGAAGAAAGTTGAACTTTCTTCAAAATATAGTTTAAGGCACAAATATTACTTTTAAATCTAGAAATATTTTAGTTTTTTTTGGTTAAGATTTAGTTAAGCTTACTTTAATCACCCTTAACCTTAAACCTTGATTAGAAAAGTAGTTAGTTAGTAATTTTATCGGCAAGATTTTCTAGGGAAAATAGACGAGGTTTAAGCCGATGCCAAGAAAAACTAATTGATCCCATCATTACAGATTAGAACGGGATAAGCGCATCTCAAATACTATGAAAAATTGGTATTTTGCTAGTTAATTTTACTACCTAAGCAAAATTGATTACAGTTCTAAGCTGTTAGCCGTAAGCCTTGAATCAGTTTCATTGATCAGTTACCAGTTATCAGATGTGAGTTTTCAATTCACTGATCACTGTTTACTGATAACTGAAAGGTCTCCTGTCTCAACTAGGAAATTAATTGTCCACGACTACTTATAAGTTCTCAAAAATTGCGCCCCTAGTTATCGTTTAAAATCGAAGTATCAACCTTGGCCAAATTTGAGAGATAAAGGTAATGGCTCGATCGCACCCCGTTCCTAACTTGCCGGTAGCCCCGGAAAAACGGCAATTCAACCCGCGGTTGCTGTTGCCCCTAGCTGTTGTGATTGCCGCCGGTTATCTCGGTTGGCGACATTTTGCCCCGGTCCCCCCAGCTACGGTACTCAATGTCAGTGGCAGGATTGAAGCAGACGAAACTGATATCGGGGCAAAAACTGGCGGACGAGTAGATCAAATTTTAGTCCGGGAGGGCGATCGAGTCAAAGCAGGACAAGTGATCGCAGTAATCGTCGATGAGGAAGTTAATCAACAACTGCAAGCAGCGATCGCGTCCGTTAACGCCGCCCGACAAGAGGAAGCACAAGCATTGTTAGATATTAGCGTGGCCGAAAGTCGCATTCAAGAAGCGGCAGCGAACTTAGTGCAAGCAAAAGAAGACTCCTCCGGACGAGTTAGCCAAGCGAGCGCCAACGTTGCTGCCAGTCAAGCGGCAGTAGAACAGGCCAAAGCGGAGGTAAAACAGGCAGAAGCGGCAATAATCAGGGCAGAAGCCCAATTAAAACTGGCTTTAGCCGATCGAGAACGTTACGATCAACTATTTAAGCAAGGAGTAGTTAGCCAGCAACAATTCGATCGCACCCGTACCGATGCCGACGCGGCCAAAGCAGACTTAGACACCGCTAAAGCGACTCTCGTGGCACGACAAGCCGCCGTTAACACTGCCAGGCAGCAACTGCGAGCAGCCCAGGGAAATTTAGCCCAAACCCGTTCCACAGCCCTTAATTCCGTCATTCGCAGTAATCAGTTAAGCGCTTACCAACAACAAAAAGAACAAGCTAAGGCCCGATTAGCCATAGCCCGGGCAAATTTACAAGCGGCGATCGCTAATCAACAACAATTACAAAAACGTCTCGACTCCATGCAGGTAAAAAGCCCGATTAATGGCATCGTTCAGGATCGTCCCTTGCAACCGGGGGCCGTAGTTACCAGTGGGAAAACCCTGCTCACCGTCATCGATCCCCAATCGATCTATCTGCGCGCCTATATACCAGAAGGGGACATCGGCAAAATTTATGTGGGCAAACCAGCGCAGGTATTTCTCGACTCCGATCCCGATCGCCCCTTAGCTGCTAAAGTTAGTGCGATCGATCTAAAAGCTGCCTTTACTCCCGAAAATATTTACTTCCAAAAAGATCGCGTCCGGCAAGTGTTTGGTGTCAGATTAGCGATCGATCAGTCGGAAACCTACGCTAAACCCGGGATGCCCGCCGATGCTAAAATTGACTTGAAAATTGGTATATAATTCAACTAATTACAAATCGTTATCTTGAGGGGCTTTGCCATCGGGAGTGCAGATGACTTACCTATCCCAAAAACCTCTGGTATTCGAGGATTTTTTACAAAAATATGGCAATGAATTTCGCTACGAATTAGCCGATGGAGAATTAATCGATATGGAACCGACTGGACCGCATGAAACGGTTAGCGGTAAAATAGCGACCCACATCGGTATGGCTTTAATTAAAGCGCGAAAACCTTGGTTCATTCCCCGAACCTGTCTGATCCGCCCTTTTACCGACGCGGCCACGGCTCGTCGTCCCGATGTTGTCGTTCTCGATGAGACCGTTCTCCCCCTAGAACCCATCTGGGACAAAGAACCTGTAATTACCCTATCCCGATCGATTCAATTAGTTGTCGAGGTGGTCAGTAGCAATTGGGAGACCGATTACGCTCGTAAGGTGGAAGAATACGCGCTTTTGGGAATTCCTGAATATTGGATCGTCGATTATCGCGGATTAGGAGGAATTGCCTTTATCGGCAAACCCAAACAACCCACTTTTACCGTCTGCCAACTACTTGATGAAGTTTATCGGCAACAGCAATACCGTTTGGGAGAACTGATTTCCTCTCCTATTTTTCCCGATCTTCAACTCTCTCTCAACGATGTTATGCCTCGTTGATGTAAACGGGTCTGCCTTTACTAATAACCTCAACTGTTTCAGAAATATGGTTCTTCGTTACTTGTTATGGTTCGATCAGAGGGCATAAATTGACTAAACCCTTATCTGGCAAGAAATTTAATTGATTAGTTCGCTCTAGATAAAAAACACTTGACAAAAATCGCCAAACGTCTTTCTCTATAAGGGTTCCATCTTTTATAACTCCCCTCCATTACATAATACAAACTGAAGAACCTGTTACATTTGGTAAATCGAGGAGTTGATTAAAATTTATCCACATAACCCACCTCCTGTTCTGTATTGCCATTATACCATGCTCACACAGAACCTAGAAGAGTCGAGTATCTTGCTTTGCAACAACAAGGGTTTCCATTAATTAAACTTGCTAAGAAGTTAAAAGAATCATAGTTACCTGTTGTAAGGTGACTTTTTTGGGTTTCCATTAATTAAACTTGCTAAGAAGTTAAAAGAGTCCGTGCCGCAAGAGGCTGCGGCACGGACTGTGCAGACTCTAGGGCCAAAAGCGTTTCCATTAATTAAACTTGCTAAGAAGTTAAAAGGAAAAAAGTTTCATCGTAACCAAAGCAGGAAAATTCATGTTTCCATTAATTAAACTTGCTAAGAAGTTAAAAGATAAATCTAACACACCAAAGGAGATCGTGTTTATGGTTTCCATTAATTAAACTTGCTAAGAAGTTAAAAGATTGGGATGACGAGGAGCTTAAGGAGCAAGCTATCGTTTCCATTAATTAAACTTGCTAAGAAGTTAAAAGCAGTAGGGGCAATTCATGAATTGCCCCTACTTGGATGGTTTCCATTAATTAAACTTGCTAAGAAGTTAAAAGGCGCCTGAAAATGCCAACCAACTAATCACGGCAGCCCACTTGTTTCCATTAATTAAACTTGCTAAGAAGTTAAAAGCTTCAAGATGAAGCGCAGCAAACACAGTTAACCCTGCGTTTCCATTAATTAAACTTGCTAAGAAGTTAAAAGAAAACAAAAAAAGAGGCCAACATGTCTGAGCAAAATGCGTTTGTTTCCATTAATTAAACTTGCTAAGAAGTTAAAAGACTAGCTTGCCAAAACTAGGCTGTATAAGGATTGTACAACGATTTTTCGTGGGATATTGAAAAGCATAGAGATTATTAATAATATTTCTCAATAACTACCTCGGTCATGAGGCTCAAAGCTTTACTGGGCAAAGCATCGACGCACCTCAACGAAAAATATAGATTTTCAGCCATTGTGTCTAACCCGCGAAAAATGTTGAGAACCCCCCCATTCCATCGGCATAAAACAATAGAAATTGTTCCACGTTAATGCCTATGAGATCGGGAGCATCTCACCTTTGTAACCCCTAAATCAGGTTTTTATGTCAAGCTATTGAAAACCTTGCTAGAAAACAGTTTTAGGGACAAGTATAATTACTCATTTGCATAAATGAGATGCTCTCTAGGTTATTAGCTTGTCCCCCTGTCAGATGCGATAGTTAATCAATTATTTTGCTTAACTATTTTCGTTTTCGTGATAAAGTTTAAAGAGAGGCCTTAGCAATTTATGATTATGCCAGAATCAGAGTCCCCTATTAATTCAACAAATTTCTATTCTCGTAAACTTTGTGCCTTGCTAAAAGACCACTCCATTTTGCAGCAATTACAGTCTATTCACCCAGAAGAGTTACAAGGACAGGAAGAGTTACCCCAGCAAATAGCTAGTTCCTCTGATCGCGTTAATCTAGGAGAGGCTCAAGGCACTAATATTAATAGCGTGAAACATCCCATCAGTGGACAAACTCGAAATATTACTTCACAAGACTCACGACCAGAAATTCCCGCAGAGATTACCTCAGAAACAGATATAGAAAAACTATTTTGGTGGTTTTGGCGATTTTATCCCGAACTCATCCGACAAAACCAGAATGATTTTTTCCTCTATCCTGCTCACAGCATCCTTCCTGATTGTCCCCTACATAGCTACAAAAGTACCGTTTCCGCTCTAGTTGGGGCGATGTATCCCGAACATTGGCAAGAAGGAGGTAAATCCCAACATCCCTATCTTTTTCTCTTTACCTTCTCCCCAGTACAAGAATTTATCAAAGCATCCCGAAAATTTGTCGATTTTTGGGCAGGTTCCTATCTACTGCACTATCTCAGTGTTAAACTCTGTTGGTATATTGCCGAAACTTATGGGTCTGATGCTGTGATTACTCCTTCTCTTTGGAGTCAAGAAATTATCGATGCTTTAATTGTTAAAAAATATCCAGATTTTGCGGCTAATTTTGCTTCTTTTCAAGACGGAATATCTCCAGTTGGTAGATTTGATAATGGCATCTCTGCAAGTTTAAGTACGGCTGGATTTCCTAATGTGATTACGGCTTTAGTTCCTGGTAAAGAAGCAGCTAGAGAATTGGGAGAGAAATTAAAAAAATGTTTAATAGAAGAATGGTCAGAGATTGCCAAAAAAGTTAGGGAAGATATTAAAAAACGAACCCTAGAGTTTCTTAAAGATACTAAAAATCAGCAGAAAATAGATGAAATATTATTAAAAGAGTTTTTAAGCGAACAAGAAATATGTAAACGAGATTTAAAAAAATGGCAGATAGGACATCATGGTAGTTGTTGGGAGTGGAATAAACTCTGGGAAGCACAAATAGAGAAAACTTGGGAAACTTACTGGACTGCAATGCCTCTAGGCAATCCAGACCAGCCCTTAACTATTAATCCTACAGAGGAAAATTATCAGCAATGGAAACAAGCTCAAAATGCGATCTCCCCTCCCCATTTAGCTGAATCTTTACCTACAACAGCCGAAGAAAACCTTTACGAACAGATAAATACTGGTACTTGGTGGGGGGCATTACAAGCTCGTTTGGGACAGTCTATTCAAGCCGTAAAAAATACTCGCACTTGGGCAATTCCTACAGCACCTGGGGAACGTTCCACTTTATCGGGTCAGTTTAGCGCAGTCCATCCCCAATTACATTATCACGGGCAGTTTAAAAATGGAGGTGGACTTTCGGCTCGATCAATGCGTCTATTTTGGCGATTAATGGCTGAAGTTTATCCAGGGTTATTTAATGGCTCAGAAAAATTGAATGCGATCGAATTAACAAAACGCATGGCTTGGCGATATGGGGGAGTTGCTGAATCTTTGGGAATTAATCTAGGGCAAGAAGATGATATTAACTATGATAATTTAATTCGTTTTCCTAATTTAAGTTCTATTGCTGCTGCAAGATTTACTTGCGAAGATTTTAAAAAAGGAGGACAAAAAACACGCAACTATTGGAATTGTCTTAACACGCTTATTAACCAACAATTGCCTAACAAAGCAGACACTTTTGCCTCCCGTACTCGTGGTCGTCCTTATCAGATATCAAAAGTTGATCGGCAAATTAATCCAGAAAATAGGAATGGACAGAATTTTAATGGAGTCATGTTTTCCAGTAAATGGTTAGCTGATGACATGAATTGTAACGCTCAAGAAACAGCAACATTAAGAAGTTTAGTTGAAGAAGCGCATAAAAAAGCAAAATTTGGCGAAGGAAGTCCAGCCGATTGGTGGGTAATTGTCCTCGGTGATGGGGATGGGATGGGGAAATATGTCTCTGGATCAAAATTAAAGAAATACAAAGAGTATTTAATCACAGATGCGATCGCAGAAAATGTCAAAAATCATCAAGATTACCCAGATTTACTAGCAACGCAAAAACGCATGGGGCCAGCAACCCATGTCGGGTTAAATCGCGCCTTATTAGACTTTTCTAATCGCTTAGTACCCTACCTTACGGAAGAACGTTATTGTGGTAAAGTCGTCTATAGTGGCGGTGATGATGTGATGGCAGTGTTACCTCTAGCAGATTTACCGGGATATTTGCGATCACTTCGTGCTGCTTGGTGTGCTGACCCAGATCCAGAAAGAGAATTCAGCACAGAGGGGGGTTACTGGACTCCTAAACAATCTCTGCAAGGATTACAACAACGTCCCTATTTTACGATGGGAGATGGGGCAACCATGAGTCTAGGCATTGTTATCGCTCATAAAAGTGTACCTCTTCCTACCGTATTAGAAAGCCTGTGGACGGCTGAAAAAGACCGTGCTAAAAAGTTATATGGAAAAGATGGACTCTGTTTTCGGGTGATTTATGGTTCGGGTAATACTTTAGAAGCCTTGATGAAAGGGGAGTTATTAGACTTATGGTGGAATTTTATGCAGTATGATCAGCAAGATTTAAGTGCGTTGTTCTATCGATTAGCCGAAGAATTACCACTTCATGCTTGTGTTACTGAAAGCGATCGCCTATTGAGAAAAGCTGCACAAGTGATCATCAACCGTCGAGATCAAACACTAGAGTCTCATATTCAAGAAAACTTGCTCGATTGGTTGGATCAGTGGGAAAACTGGGCTTATAGAACCTATAATCAAGTAAATAAAAATAAAACTGAAAAAAAAGTACCTTTAGGCACGACAGAAAAGGATTTAGCTAATCTTTTGCGGTTTAGTGCTTTCTGGAATGACAAAAGGATGCAACAAATGAAATGGGGAGAAACGGAGTAATAAACTATGGATGAACAGCAAATGTATTGGTATGCGATCACTCCTTTAGATGTATTGTTATTTCGGGAAGCTAAACCTTTTAGTCCAGGGGAGAGTGCTTGGGCAAAAGGACTATTTCCCCCGTTTCCCAGTACAGTTTTTCAAGCATTGCGCTCGACTTTATCCAAAGATGTCAAAGATTTAGATTTTATGGGGCCATTTCTCTTAAGTCCCCAAGATAGATTATGTTTCCCCACTCCTAAGGATTTAGTTGCAGTGAGTTGGAGCAAAAAGAGTCAGCCAAAAGATGAGGAAACAAAAGAAGAGGAAAGAGAAGATAATTTAGACGATACAGCTTCGGATTGGCATCGAACTTTACGTCTTCAACCTGTTGATCGAACAGATGAAGCTTGGGAACATTTGTTGTTCGACGAGGCGGGATTAGCTCCAATGGTAGCTCCTTTTAGAGAGCTAGTTGAAGAAGAGAACAGAAGAGAATTTTTCTGTCGTCCCTATCCTTGGATTACAGCAGAAGCTTTAAGCGAATATCTACAAGGAAAAGAACTTAAAGATCCTACACAATTTCAGGATGATCCTTGGAATGTGCAGATCATGCCTCATATTCAAATGCAAGCGGATAAGCGACAAGTAAAAGATGAAGATGGCTATTTTACTGAAGTAGCGATTCGTCTTAAACCAGGTTGGCGATTAGTAGCGGGAATTAGTATAAAGTTAGCGAAAACAGTAGTACGGTTGGGAGGAGAAGGACATCGGGCGATTGTCATCCCATTTACTTTGTCCGATGCTGATCAAACACTGCTTAATCCTAAGACCAATACAACAGGTGATTTTGCTTATTTACTCACCCCCGGACTAGCGGTTAAGGAGGAAGCCGTTTATGGCGTTTATCCCTGTGATTGGCAATCCATCTTAGCAGGATGTGTCAGCGATCGTCCTTTATTGTGGGGTGGTGTTTCTCAAATTAGGCGCAAGTTAGTTATTTCCTGTGGGAAAGAGAATCAGGAGCGCACCACTTCGCAGATTTCTTCGGGATCATCATCCCCTAACTCAGAAGCAAAAGGAGATGAGGAATTTGCTTTATTGCCACAACGAGCCTTTGTTCCACCTGGAACTGTCTATATCTTTAACCAGATTCCATCTGAAACTGAGGCACTCTTACCTAAACCTGAATCGACGGGGAATTGGTTAACCAGTTTTCAAAAACTCAACTATGGTAAATTATTATGGGGTAATACACCATTATGAATACTTATTTAACATATCTATATCTGCTGACCCCTTTACACACGGGCGGAAGTGCTGATGAGGGCAATTTAATGGGAATCGCCCGCGAAGTCCATACCGAGTTTCCCTATCTTCCTGCTTCCTCCTTGAGAGGTAAAATTCGCTCTGCCTTAGAACCGAGCAATCCTCAAAGTGAAGAAGAAAAAGCATTAGCAAAAGAAGTCTCTCAGTTTTTCGGTCAAAAAATCAAAGATGGACAACAACCCACAGAAGGAGAAGTTTGGTTTGCTGAGGCAACTCTCCTGTTTTTTCCGATCGCATCCTTAAGTCATCACTTAGTCTGGATTACCTGTCCTCTCTGGCTAGAACGTTGGAATCGTTGGTTGAAAAATTCCCCTTTAACTCAATTAATTCAAAACTGTCGAGAGCAAATTACAGAAGCAATACCAGCTTTAGTTAGCTTTACACCCGAACCCCTTTACTTGCAAACTGCAATTCTGCAACAAAATGCCCTAGGGCAACTAAATACTAATGATTCTAATAGCCTCTCACAATCTCTTCAAAATCTTACTAATGCTAATGGGATGATTAATCAGCTTCTGAAAAAGCTAGTCATTGTGGATGATGAAGACTGTATTGCTTTGGTAGAAACGGGATTGCAGCGAGAAGTGCGCGTTGCTCTTAATGAAGGCGAAAAAACTGTTAAAGGTGGTTCTTTTCGCTCGGAAGAAGCCATTCCCCCTGAAACTGTACTTTTCTTTCCTTGGGGAATGAAACCTGTCAAACAAACCGAAAATACTCAGAATATTCGAGGAAAAACTAGCGAATTACTTAAAAATAAACTACAATTTGGAGGTCTAGAAGGATTAGGTCGCGGTTGGTGCGATCTAAAAACAATTGAAACTACTGAAACTATTACAGGAAGTCAAAAATGAAATTAGATTCGCGTCAATTTAGCAAACAAGCACATAACGCTTTAGTTGAAATAAAAAGTGAGTTAGCAGTAACTTACCACAAAAAAGCTAGTGGATTAGTTCAAGGATTAAGCACTTATATATCTACTTGGGGACTGCATCGACTTAGTGGAGATATGCAAAAATTTCTCGGTGGAACTGCCGAAGATACACGCTATAAAGGGAAAGTTTATCAAAAATTTCTTACTAAGCTCAAAGAGTTTAGCGAGGCAGATTTTGATGTTAATGATCAAGGCACATTAATTCATATGCCTTTAAGAAAATATACCGCCCTCAATCACTTGGCAATTAAATTAGCAAAAGAGTGGTCTTTTTGGTCGCCAGCAGTCTTAGGAGAGGCAGAACAATCATGACAGCACAACAAGAATGGCAGAAATTTTTGGAAAAACTCCAAAAAGATAAAAATCCTCTTTATGACTTGTATAAAGATAGTCAGTTAGAAATAGGTACAGAAATAACTATTTATTTTTCTGATGAAGAAGCGAAAAAAAAAGCAAGTGCTAAATGGCAGAAATTACAAGCCAAGTTTCCGCCACACTGGAAAAATCAAAAGATTAATTTCAAAGTTGGACAGTTAGCCCCTTCCTCCATTACTGCAATGACAAGATCGACAGCAAGAACAAATAATCCAACCAGTCGGAAATTAACCAGTCCTCTACAAGCACTGAATCATCGATTATTTAATAATAATGACACAGCTAAACCAGTTCTAATAGAAGCGGCGGCGGCGGATAAAACTTGTCAGTCTTTATACCAACAATTAACTGAGAAAACTAAACGATTAGCTGATGAAACTCTGACTGTTGAATTCATCTGGAGGCTGCGTGTAGGGGGAATGCGCGGTTTTCAGGAGTTACTTCTTCCTGTATTTCATCCAGTCTATGGTGTACCTTATATCCCTTCTAGTAGTTTAAAAGGTGTAGTAAGAGCTTGGGCAAGACAACATCGACCAGAAGCTGAGGTAAATCGACTTCTGGGGAAACTAGAAGATGGTATCGGTTGCGTTCAATTTCTTGATGCTTTTCCCACTGCACCTTGTTTGACTGTAGATATCGCTAATCCTCAATGGAGTTGGGAAAATAACCGAGTATGCTATCAACCTGTCCCCCATTATCTGTTGTCAATGGAAGAACCTGAGATTTTAATTGGGTTGACTCGTACTAGCAGAGGTAAATTAGAAGATGTCAGCACAGTCAAAGATTGGTTACAAATAGCTTTATCAGCAGGAATTGGTTCGCGGGTTAGTGCGGGGTATGGTAGAACATCTGTTGCTTCTAGTTTGTCTCATCACTCTTCCCATGCTTTTAAATTATGGACGCAAGGGATATATGGCGCAAATCCTCCCACTAAAGATAATCAATATCAGGGAAATAATGAATTTCGTCCCGTAGCAGTGCGAGGGACCCTGCGTTATTGGTTTCGTGCAGTAGGATTAAGTATTTATTCACCGCAGCAATGTAAAGATTTAGAAGGTAGGTTATTTGGTACTATTGAACCGAAAGCTCAAGAAGGACTAATTCGTATTTCTGTAGATTGGGAAGAGGAAGAAGGTGATCGCAATCGTCCTTATTTTTGTGAAGGTAATATTCTACTAGAAGCTAAAAATCAGGATGCTCTCAACTTAGCAGAAAAGTTATTGCAATTATCTTCTCATTTAGCAGGAATTGGGAGAGGATCGAGACGATCATTGCATTGGAATAATCCAATAGGATTAAGGGGATGCCATTGGGAAGTTGACACTAAAAAACTACCTCGTGATAAAAAACTATGGCAGCAGTTTCTTAGAGAGGTAAGAGATTCTTTGCTTGCCCTACAGTCTGCCATAGGAAATCCTGCTAATTGTCCTCCCGGAAATCCTGGCAATCGCTCTCAAGACGTTTTGAATAGTCAGACTCAAATTTATTTAATTTCTTGTCCTAGTTTAAAATATCCTAGAACTGTCAATAATTGGCAAAACGAAGGATTAAGGTCAGAAGTACGGGGAAAAGGGTTGGATTTCCTTTATAGTAGTGGCTTTAAAGGTGTCAATCAAAAAGGAAATGGAAATGCTAATGTTGGCGGACGAATCAGCCAACGAGGAGAAACTGCTTCTACACCTTCTTATGTGTTAATTAAATCTAATTTTCCCCCACAACAGGAACCTTATCAAACAGTAACAATTTTTGGAGTTAACCAGCGTGATCGCGCTACATTTATTCAACAATTAAACTCATTAAACCCTATGCAAATTCAGTAAATTGGCCCGATGCCAACCAACTCAGAGATTTTTTAAAAATTAAACTTGCTAAGAAGTTAAAAGTCGATGGAATCCCTGAATTTTGGTGGGGTGGCCTTTTGTTTCCATTAATTAAACTTGCTAAGAAGTTAAAAGCAGTAGGGGCAATTCATGAATTGCCCCTACTCCGTTGGATGGTTTCCATTAATTAAACTTGCTAAGAAGTTAAAAGTCTGCTGGTAGTGATTGGGGAAAGGATCGCCCCTACACCGTTTCCATTAATTAAACTTGCTAAGAAGTTAAAAGCCTGAGAGAGGCTGCCGAAAGGCAGTGTATTTCTGAGGTTTCCATTAATTAAACTTGCTAAGAAGTTAAAAGTTCGATAAATGCACCTCCCTTCGAGAGAAGGTAAAAGGTTTCCATTAATTAAACTTGCTAAGAAGTTAAAAGTTGCGTCACTATATGATGCAACAGGGGATTGTAAACGTTTCCATTAATTAAACTTGCTAAGAAGTTAAAAGATATTGGTTTTCAAGTGAAAATAATTCGTGCCTTGTTGTTTCCATTAATTAAACTTGCTAAGAAGTTAAAAGTCTCCTTCCCCCTCTCCTTGCTCGGGAGATTGGGTTTCCATTAATTAAACTTGCTAAGAAGTTAAAAGATTGGCTAGAACAGGCCAATAGTGCCGACTCTTCAGTTTCCATTAATTAAACTTGCTAAGAAGTTAAAAGGTTTTCGGCAATAATGATAGATCCTACTCTTTTACCGTTTCCATTAATTAAACTTGCTAAGAAGTTAAAAGTGGAGATTATCGTGCTTCCGTTTCGGGCATGGGTTCAATGTTTCCATTAATTAAACTTGCTAAGAAGTTAAAAGGATCATATTTAGCGCCGCCGTCCGTTCAGGGTTTTACAGGTTTCCATTAATTAAACTTGCTAAGAAGTTAAAAGAGTTGGAAAGAGAGCACCGAACAATCCTCCAGCTGTTTCCATTAATTAAACTTGCTAAGAAGTTAAAAGAGGCGGAGTGTGATCCTGTGGAATAGTTTTTTTAAGTTTCCATTAATTAAACTTGCTAAGAAGTTAAAAGACAAAACCCCATCTTATCCGGTGTCGATCCATCGTTATCGTTTCCATTAATTAAACTTGCTAAGAAGTTAAAAGTTGCCTATAAAAACTTTGAAGCGGCGAACCGCGCTTTATCGTTTCCATTAATTAAACTTGCTAAGAAGTTAAAAGACTAGCCGATAAAATACTGGCATCGGGAACAATCTATCAGGTTTCCATTAATTAAACTTGCTAAGAAGTTAAAAGACGATTTCGACGAAAGTATCCGTTACAAGCTAACCCCGAAAGGGTTTCCATTAATTAAACTTGCTAAGAAGTTAAAAGTAGAAATAGAACAGACACTTCAAATATTACTTGAAGAAAAGGTTTCCATTAATTAAACTTGCTAAGAAGTTAAAAGGCCAATTCCATGTTGCAAAATGGTAAAATAATAAAGTTTCCATTAATTAAACTTGCTAAGAAGTTAAAAGTTTTGCAGACTGCTGCAAAATCAAGAGAAGATCGTTCGCCAGAAGTTTCCATTAATTAAACTTGCTAAGAAGTTAAAAGAATCATCAAAAATGGTTCTGAAATTGCTTGGTCTTTTTGTGTTTCCATTAATTAAACTTGCTAAGAAGTTAAAAGGCAATGGCAAGTCCGTGAAGGTTTCGGGAGACTCTGGTTTCCATTAATTAAACTTGCTAAGAAGTTAAAAGATTCAATTTGAAAAGGCGGTTGCCCGGGAAGGGCTAGACGTTTCCATTAATTAAACTTGCTAAGAAGTTAAAAGAAGTAAAATCGAAAGATTCATGTGAAGGAAGAGAAAAAGATGCGTTTCCATTAATTAAACTTGCTAAGAAGTTAAAAGAACACATGGGTGTTTGGTGAAGCTTTAGCTGCTTGGCGTTTCCATTAATTAAACTTGCTAAGAAGTTAAAAGGATATTCATGATTCTGATAACAAAAATGATGGGGCTGTTTGCGTTTCCATTAATTAAACTTGCTAAGAAGTTAAAAGTATGGATTATAAAGATGTTAAGTGAAGTAATTTATCAGTTTCCATTAATTAAACTTGCTAAGAAGTTAAAAGAGGGGAAGCTGGCAATCTTGGTGTAGCTGCTGCGGTTTCCATTAATTAAACTTGCTAAGAAGTTAAAAGGAGTGTGAATAGCCTTTCATTTCATAAGTAGCCTTTCAAAAAGTTTCCATTAATTAAACTTGCTAAGAAGTTAAAAGAGTTTCGCCCATCAGACAGGCCCCACTCACCGAGTTTCCATTAATTAAACTTGCTAAGAAGTTAAAAGGATTTTTTTGATAGTCCACCATACCTTATTGACCCTTATGTTTCCATTAATTAAACTTGCTAAGAAGTTAAAAGTTGTATTAGCAGCCGTAATCTTCATCGGAGGATTCGTGTTTCCATTAATTAAACTTGCTAAGAAGTTAAAAGACTAGCTTGGCAAAACTAGGCTGTATAAGGATTGTACAGCAATTTTTCGTGGGATATTGAAAAGCATAGACATTATTAATAATAATTCGCAATAGTTACCTCAGTCATAAGGCTCAAAGCCTTGGTGGGCAAGGCATCGACGCACCTCAACGAAAACTCTAGATTTTTAGCCATTGTGTCTAACCCACGAAAAATGTTGAGAAACCCCCCATTCCATCGGCATAAAACAATAGAATTTGTTCCACGCTAATGCCTATGCGATCGGGAGCATCTCATCTTTATAACCCCTAAATCTTTACGTCAAGCTATTTTGAAAGCCTTGCTAGAAACCAGTGTTAGGACAAGTATAATTACTCACTTGCATAAATGAGATGCTCCCGATATTTTAGTTGCTTTACCTTAATAGCAGCAGACTCTGGTAGCTCTGTATTTGTTGCTCAGGGTTGATCTCTCATCATCCTTTCGGTGTTCGCATCAGCACTCCGATTTTTCTTCAGATAGGTTCTAGAATCGAAATCAAGACGCAGGGGAAGATAGAGTTCCCTGAGTCTGAAAAGTGTACTACCGTGTAATGTTATGAAAAATAGTCTGAAACGATTGTTCCTTCGATTTATGACTGTCTCCATACTTATCGTTTTGCCATCTTGTTCACAAAAGAATCCGATCGCTCTTGTTCTCTTAAAAGACACCTCTGAAAGCGCACAAAATAACGAAGAGTTTAAGACGACAACCAAGAAAGCCTGTAAGGGTATAACAGAATCCATTTCGCGTGGTGATGAATTGAAAGTTATTCAAGTCAATGGCGAACCGGACTTCTTTGAACATCTTACCCCCACCAATCCAACTGATGCGAAAAAGAAGTGTGGAGCCGTAAGCACCACCCAAAAACAGGGAACTTTGACCTGTCCAGCTGTTCGCACAGCCCATAAAATTTTTCAGTCATCAAAAAAACCTGGTGTATTGTTAGTCCTTATAGAGACAAACGAGCGGGAATCACCTTGCCCTCAAGATTGGAGAACTACCGTTAAAAATGTCATTGAAAAAGGGGGATCTGTACTCATTTTGAATGCTACAAACAACGGCGGCGAATCCTTTCGCTTAGAGATCGAAACTGCTTTGGAGGGTCTCCCAGTTACATATGCTCATACTGACGTGGAATTTGCTATTAAGAATGCTATCCAAGAAACTAGAAGAAAAGCTGAGGCAAAACCATGAACAAATCAGATAGTTTCCCTCACTTTGAGGGCACCGGTTGGAATAGTTCCCATGTATCTAATGCCAGTGGCCACACCGAACGAGAATCAGAATCTAACCCGTGGCCAGAGTCGGAAGCAACAGTCAATGGCGCTCAATCAAACGAATTCAATCGACTCATCGCCGAAGACCTTCATCCCCAGGACCAGGAAGACCTCTTACAACGCTTTCCTTGCTATGCAATCGCACAGAGGAGAGTTGCTGCTGCGGAGTTTTGTCGCTCTCAACTTATTAAAATTGATGAATTGTACTAAAGGAGTATTATGAATAGAGGTACTTTCTCTTCTTTGAAAGATAATTTCTTTTCTTGGTTTGCCACGAGCATCATCGCATTCTTAAATTTTAACACGGCTATGGTTTTAGTGCCGGGGGATTGGGACGATATAAAGATATTATTTGCCGTTCCAGTTTCTTTGATAGCCTGTATTCTTTTCGACAACAAAGTTAGCGAGGAGTATATGCGTGAACGCCTCAAAGGATTTGCGAGATCTACCTTAAATTGGATTAATATTCAGAGAGAAAGACTGAGTCAAACTCGATTTGGGACGATGAGACTGGAAACATACATCTATCTGTTTCAACTTTTTGAAGCACCTTTCTTAGAAACATCAATAATCTCAATTATTAATCGTCTTGGCTGTACCATTTACCTAATCACCGAGTTTATTGTGAGTGCTTATTTATTACTAGAGCGAGAGGATTTGCCCTGGTTCATGTCTATTGCTCCTATTCTAGCAGGATTATTGAACTTAGCAACGGGAATCCTCAAAGGACATCTTATAGTTTACCCAAAAGCTCTTACACAACTTAGAAAAAAATATCAGCAGTATTATGAGGAGGTCTAAAATGAATATTAGATTGATAAATATTAACGAGATGAGTTCTCAGGATTTAAACGAACTGACCAGTATTTATGTCTCAGATGCAAGTCTGTCACCATCTAAAATGGTTGAAATCCTTCAACAAAGAGTCGCTTGCCGCTCTCTCCATAAATCCATAAAATTAATTCAGCAAGACCACCGACGGTCTTTTGAAAACTGTTTATCAGAGAGAGATAAAAAGCTTGAAGAAATTCGGAAACAAGCAGAATCTTTACACGCTTATCCGCGGGCTATTAGCGCTCCCGATCCCTCCTATTTCTTGGCAATAAATACAGTTAAAGAAGACTTAAAATTTGCTGAATCTCAAGTCAGAAATCATGAAAAATCCATCAGCAGATTAAATGACTTAGAATGGGAATTCAAGTCAGTACTAAAAAAATCATCATATTGGTCAGGTTCATTAGCTGATAGCAATATGATGCAAGAAATACTGAATGAAATGGGAATAAAAGAGCTAATGCAAGATTTAGAAAAAAGACTGAGAGAATTGCAGGAACAGGTTAAAAAATTTAGCCTTGAATTAACCAAGTTCTCCATCGTTACTGTGTACGGCGAATCAAGAGTAGAAGATTTTCAATATCAAAATGGAGCTGCTCACCATGACATTGAATGAATCGCCTTTTGCCGCAGGCTACGCCCCTCGTCCGGAAAAACCAATCGTAGCCTTGAAACCTAAAGCTTGGTCAGTATTTTTAAGTTGGAAAAACCTCCGTGGAATAATTTTCATAATTCCTCTTTTTTCTATAGCCTGGCAGTACCTAACTCTACAACGAACCGAATATATGTTCACAACTCAACGGTTTAGGACTATTACGGGACTTTTTAACCAAGAAATTGACGAAGTTTGGCTATTTCGTGTGACAGATTTACGCATTTTAAAGCCATTTCTTTATCGTTTATTTGGAATAGCAAATCTTTACATTTACTCTACAGATAGAAATAACAAACTCGTGGTTATTCAGGCAATTTCGCTTACAGATGCCTTGAAGCTGCATGAAATTCTTCAACAGCAAGTCAACATTGAGCGACATAGAAATCGACCTGATATTCCAGGCTCTTGGCAGTAATCAATCATCTCAAAAAAAGGAAATAGTAATATGGCTGACCAAAACACATCTACTAACGGTGAGACTAATACTTCTTGTCCCAGCACAATAGATAGTCCAGAACTACAAGATAAAGATATATGGAGTTCTTATGACAATCCCTTTGGCAAATACGCATTTCACGGGGGAATGGAGGGATACTTAGAAAATAAAGACCCTTCGCCTGAAAGTCCACAACAAGAGTGTTTCTACGATGATTCAGGTAATCTAATCGACGAAAACCATCAATACGCAGGAATGAGAGGAACCGCCAATGAATACGATGGACATAAGGGCGATAGTTCAGAACTATGGAACCATTTCTATAACGATAGTGGGGGAATCTGGCAAAACGGTGGAGAAGCCTTTGCTACCTCTGTGGAATCCTACTATGACTCTGTTGAAGATTATGTTTCTGATGTCTATGACTCTGTTGAAGATTATGTTGATGATGCCTTTGAATGAAGTCAAAGTCAAAAGCTCTTGAACGTCCTCAAAGCTTATCTGTCAAGCGTTTTTATCCCCTCTATTCTAACCCGCGCCAAAAAGTCACAAAAACTAAAAAACTTCGCCAACAACAAATGGTTAATAAACAGCCAAAACCAGTCATTCTTCAGCAAAATAATGCTACTACAACAATAAATAATTTGGTCAATAGCTGAACTAAAACAGTTGCAAAAAATAAAGTCTAATTTTGGCTTTAAAATCAATTAAGGGATTGCAAAGTTTTCTTGATTGGCAATCCCTTTTTTCTATTAATTCTGCATGGTATAGCCTAAATGATTGCCCACCATCAATTTTTTTATCGTTTCAGCACAGTAATATTAAAACATAATGATATTATGTCCCTACAATTAGGAATTTATTAACCTTTGTAGGGATTTAACACTGTTAAATCTTTATCTATTGACGGTGATCTAAAGATAATTTAATGATATTCTTAAGTTAGTTAATTCAGTATCTTGCTTTAACTCTCTATAGATAGCGATCGCCACTTCACTAGCAAGGTTAATTCCTGAATGGGAGTAGATCAAAAACCGCAAACCATCCACTATTTTTGAAGCTTTTTTCTTTTTTTTGATGAAAGCCACTGTTTTTTTAATATCTTCCTCATTAAATTGAGTTATATCATTTATTATAAGGGGGTGAATATGCCCAGGATTCATGTTAAGTTCAGATTGAACAGATTGAGGTTCAGCATTGCCATTAGGGGTTTTAATTGAAATAAATCGATAGTCGCTTCCCTCCTTATTTTTAACTAAGTCATTGACTTTTTCTAAGTCACAACAAATCAGTTCAATATCTTGATAAATATTAGTAATTCCCTCTCCAATACTATAAATTCTGTCAACTAATGATTGAGGTTCAATCACCTTAACTTCTTTTCCCCAACCCGAAATCCAACGAATGAGATCAATGTCCATTAAAGACCATTCGGGTACAGTAACTTTAATAGTATATTGATAGGGAGGAATATTTTGGTCTAACTTAAAAATTCCACGATCTCGCGTAGCGAGCGCTTTGCGTTCATAACTCGTTCCTTTTAACCAATCAGGTAAAGACATTTCTATTTTCTGAAATCTTTGATTTCCTTCACAAATAAATTTAAACGCAAGTTCTGTGGCGTAGAGAATGACAGTAACATTTAATTTCTTTCCTTGTTGGGAATCTAAATACTGACGCTGTTTTGCCACATCATCGCCTAAATAAATTCCTGCACTTGCATCATAAAGTTTATGGAGCTTATCTAACGCTTTCTTTTGCTCATTTATATCTCTCTGAGTATTTACTTGTTGAAATCGGATTCTATCAATTCTTGCGAAAGCAAATAAACCTTTTTTGTCTCCTTCACCTATTTCATACCCTAAATACCATGCAATATTATGAAAAACAATTTGTAAAGGATAAGCGGTAAAGTGTGGTTGATCTTTTGGCCATTTAGCACTTCCTTGAATATGACTAAATTTCAAAAGCTCTCCTTTTTTTATCGCTTCTTCTAACTGTTCAAATTGTTGTTGATATTTCTCCACATCAACAATAGATTTTGTGCCAATTAAGCGAGTAGAATAAGGGGCTTCTCCTTCTAAAAGTTTGGAATTCTCTAATCGTTGTTTAAATATATCATAAATTTCGGCAGCAAGAGGATCTTTAAAATATTTCTCTACTGAATGGGATCGGAGAGATTGATAGAGCTTATTTAACTCATATTGAGATAAAATACCTGTTCCTGCAAAGTAGCCTTTCTTCATAGCAAAATTAGGTAAAAGTTGATAAGGTTTAATACAATGACAAATATCTTCTCGAAAGTTATTTTCTAGAGGACTTCTTTGATATTCATTCTCAATATCAATCTTGCCAGAAAATAAGCCATAGTTATACATCGCTTTAACAATGCTAGTTTGCCTAAAACCTGTTTCTGTTGTCACCGAAGGTTTGCTATTTTCTTCGCATAAAAAAGGATGATGAACAATAAAACGAATCGTTTTTATTAACCGTTGAAATTTTTCTAAATCATTGTAACGATGACTAATTAAATAAGGATAATCAATCGACTCTATCTCAATTAAATTAGCCGCTATATCTCCTCTGGCTAAAATCCCATTTTTTTCTAACCAATATAAGTCTTTTTCTATTGCTTTAGGATGGGCATAAATAGCATGATACTTTTTAGTAATTACTGCACAAATTTCCTCAATTGAAGTGCTAAACTGAGGTAATTCTTCGACTTCTAAAATTTCTTTCAGGTTTTCTGGTTCAGTTTCGGCTAAATTCCCAATCCCTGGATAGTTAATAATGACGGACATTAAGTGCATTAATCGTTCAAAGTCTAATAAACGAGAATATGGGTGAAAAACTTTATTCTTATTCAAGTTAGCTATGTTAGCTAAAAGACGCTTGAATCCTGTGAGAATTGTACAAATTTCGTTAAGATCAAAGTTATTGTCTTTAACAGGAACAGGATAAATTTTTAACAGTCCTTCGTTAGACTCTGGGGGATTTTCTTGTAAATTAGCATTCATTTTATCAATCACTTCGTCAGGAACTTGGCGATCACGTTGTTGATTTCTTTGTTTACATTTCTCCACAGAAGTCTGTAAATGCCATCCTATCCATTTAATGTTAAATGAATTAACCGTTTTATAAAGAAAATCAAGTCGCCACGGGCGCATAGCATTAGTGGCATCATAAATGACGGGTTGATCTTTTTCAACGGCGGTTTTAATTTGATCTAAGACTTCTACCTCAATATCCGCCCAAATTCCTTGATTTGCAGCATCTCCATAAAGTTGCGCCCGAATTTCATCGGTTGAAACTACGACAGCATTAATTTCTTCTGCCAAAACTTGAGCAAACGTTGATTTACCGCTTGCAGGAAGTCCAATCAAAAAGTGACAAATTACAAGCTTTTTTATCATAGTTTGAAAGGCCGTAAAATAACGGTATAATTGTTCAATTTGAGTCAAAGAATTGATTGATTCGTTACTATAGGTAAGTTTAGTTTGTCTAATCGCTCCCTTTTCTGATTTAGGAAGTTGATATTCTAAGGAGCATCTGTAACTCCTAAATTAAGCTTTATGTCAAGCTATTTTGAAAGCCTTACCAGAAGCAAGTTTTAGGGACAAGTATAATTACTTACTTGCATAAATGAGATGCTCCCATATTCTGGTTGAATCTGTGACTCGTTCTGGACTCATCTAAACCTCCACAGCAGAAGAATAAAGAATTAAAGTATATCTATCCGAGTCAATTCTATCATATAAGTACGTTCTATCGCCGTACATTTTCTAGCCATTTAAGATCGCTCAGTAAAATAGCGATCACCTGTGTTTTAACCGCAGAATAGATATAGTATTGATCGGTGTTAATAAACTGTTCTTTATAGTCTCTCCTCAATTGCAATAAAGGATGATTGAGAATAATGTTTAAGATGTCTGGAATTGTCTTATGTACAGGGTGAGAGCATCTCAAAAGCTATTGACAATTGGCCAATTTTGTGATCCGCATGGGCATTTTAGCCGATACCAGCCAATCAGAATAGTTACCAAATTGACCAAATGGGTCGATTTTTGCTTAACAATTGAGATGGCAAATTCTCCTCAAATATGCCTGAATCGTGGGTAAGCAACCCCCACAAAGTCCCTTTTGTCAAGGATTGTTAAGATGCGCTTGCCCTGATATAATAGACGGTGAGCTAATGTCCTGAATTAAGCTTAATAATCGCTAACGAGAAATAATGACCATTTCATGCGAACTCCCACTCCTTGGTGAAATTTTTTAATATGGAGTTTCTTAACTCAACCCAGAGAAGATATCGGTGTTCGCACCAAATATACTCTCATAAGCTTTAATTTAGGGTAACGTCGTCAATAGCCATTAATTTACAGTTAACAAATATGACTATTCTTCTTGCGAACCTTGGGACTTCTGACTTATCTATTAAAGTAACAGTAGATAGCCAAAATTATTATTTTCCTATTGATTTTCTCTCGAATGAACCTAATCTAAATAAAAAACTCAAAGATTTAGATAATGAGCGTCGAACTATTTGGGACAATATGTATCAAGGTTTTAACTATGTTCCTAATAGTCAAGTTTACCAAGATTTAGGATTGCCTAACCAAAAACAACCAGTTCGTGAATTAACCAAAGCTCTACAATCAAGCTATCAAAAAGAGTCCCCTAAATGGCATTCTCTTATTCGACCAACTCGAATTGGAAGTGTAATCCAAAAAGCAGTAGCAATGGGAGCATCTAAAGCCTATATTTTCGTCACCAATCAACCGACTTCACACCCTCAAGATACCATTTATTTGTTCCAGATTATTCAACAGTGGGTACAACAGGAATATCCTGATTTTGAATTAATTCAAAAAGAGCTACAACTTAATTTAGATCCGCAAAATCCTAACCTTGAAGATTTAGTTCTTGAATACTACTATAATCAGTTGAATGAGATTTATTTAGAAGAAAATTTATCCCAAGAATCAACTATTTTAGTCAATGTTAAAGGGGGAACATTGCACCAAAAAACTGCACTCAAAATTCAAGCAATTGCCAGTGATTTTAAAAATATTCTGTTCATTGACCCCATTTTAGACCTTAATCAACTTTTAGAGGGCAAAAACTCTGAATGTCAACTAACTTCTTATTGGCTTTATCAACGGAATCAAAAATATCAAACCGTTAAGTTACTGTTACAAAAAAGATGGGATTTTGACGGAGCAAGAGTGATTGTTAAAGATTGGCAAGAAACTTTGATTTATTTAGCAAAACAAGTTTCTGCAATAGCCAGTGACACCCAAAAAGAGCAAGAAAAGTTAACAGAAATTCTCACAAGCCTTGATTTTGCCGTTAGCTGTTTTAACCTTGATAAAAATGCCGTGAGAGATAATGATAAAATGGAGCATAACTTTTGGTTAAATCTTTATACTCAATGTCGGATTTATTGGGAACTAGATGAAATCGCTAACTTTCTAATCCGATTAAGTTCTTTTTATGAAGTCACTTTAAATGAATTAATTATGGGCTTACGCGGACAAAAATACTTGAGAAATAATAATCAAAATCAAGATTGGGTATTTGTCAGAAACAAAGCATCTCAAGAATTTTATAATAAGTTTCAGGAATTAGAACAGGATTTTGAAAGGAGGGATTTCTACAAATTAGGAAATCGTTATAGTAAGAGAAATTTTGTTCAAACCTTAATAGAAATTGATCATCCTGAACGCAAAGCGCTCGCTACGCGAGATCGCCTTGAATTATGGCAACAGATTCTAGCCTCTTTGGTAAAATTAGATTATTGGTTTGATAATCGAAATGCGCTCATTCATAGTGGCAGAGGAGTATCAGTACAAACTATGATTGATCAATTGCAAGAAGACAAACGAAATTGGACTGACGACAAAGATAAATATAAAGCTAATCCCCATAAAGCTTGTCATCCTAACAATATTTTAGGGGAAGTTCTCAATATTGCTGTCCATACTTATCAGTTACTTGGACAAAAATCATCTCCTTATGTCGGTTGGGATAAAAACACTCCCTATTATCTCTATAGCGAATTACGAGATGAAATTTGTCAACAATTGATTTAACCCTTGAATCCCCGCAAAGGCGTGGACAAGATTAATTTCAAGACCAGCTTCAGAAACGGTGGAAGATGTGACTTTTAAGCGGTTAGTCTCTTAAGTTTAACAATCTGGTCACTGATAGATTCTAGGGGGATAAAGTCCTGTTTTAGTAATGCTTGTAAGCGAGAATTAGTGTTTACAGAAGCCCCAACTACATTGACATCAACGTTGCGTGCTTGTAGTCTCTCAATCAAGGGAATGAAATCTCCATCACCAGTGACTAAGATAACGCGGTCGCCTGGTTTAACCGCTTCTATTAAATCCAACCCCATCGCTAAATCATCGCCAAGAGTTTTCCATCCGTTTTCCCGTTGTGATAAAGGGAAGGTGATTACCTCGTAGTTAAGTTGTTTTAAGTGATGAAGCCATTGTTTTTGATTCGGAGAAAGATGCTCATGGAGTCCAGTATAATACTTTAAAGTAAAAGTATCTGTCTGTTTTGCTGGTTCCACCAGAGCAATTTTTAAGGCTTTCCAGTCAATTTCTAACCCTAGTGTTTCGGTCGTTTTGCTGAAATTGTTACCATCGATGTAGATGTGAGTCACCGTCTGTCTTTTTTGGGGTAGGGGAATGACTCGCTTCTCAGTTTCTATCTCTGGGGTTGGCTTCTCTTGGGGAGTAAGTTGATTTAACTGTTGTTGTTGCTGATTTAGAGTTGCAGTCGTTAGCTTTTGTTGATGTTGAACTTTTTGGGTTGCGCCTACCAGTAAACGGCTACTGGTTTTCAGTATCCTGACTTCTCTAGCCACTTTTTCTGTTGTGTGTGTGACAGCTTTAACCTCTTTTTCGATCCCCTTAATCATAGTTTGGGAGTTAGTCAGACTTCCTTCAATCAGAGTCTTGATTTTCTTTTTTTCTTTAGTAACAATGATCGCAGAGGTAGAAGTGGCGGTCGCGAGCGCTGTTCCTACTATCATCGAAAATTTGGGTCTGAAACCCCGTCGTTCTAGGTTGGCTTTACTGTTAAATATTAGCGCATTTACACGATATATGCTAAAATGTGAGGCATGGAAAAAGCCTATTCGTTTCGATTTTACCCCACACCCGAACAAGAGTCGCTATTGCGGCGCACATTGGGCTGTGTAAGATTAGTTTACAACAAAGCTCTCCACGAACGAACACAAGCTTGGTACGAAAAGCAAGAAAGAGTAGGCTACGCCCAAACTTCTTCAATGCTAACCGATTGGAAAAAGCAAGAAGAATTAGAGTTTTTAAACGAAGTTAGCTGTGTACCTTTACCACAAGGGTTAAGACATTTACAAACAGCTTTCACTAATTTCTTTGCTGGTCGTACTAAGTATCCTAACTTTAAGAAAAAACATCAAGGAGGAAGTGCCGAATTTACCAAATCTGCTTTTAAGTTCAAAGACAAACAAATCTATTTAGCTAAATTCACAGAACCCTTAGCGATTCGCTGGTCGCGACAAATCCCAGAAAGCTGTGAACCAAACACAGTAACAGTCAGATTACATCCCTAATCGTGAGGTTTGGGAATCGCCGTCCGTTTTACGGCGGCGAGGATGTCAAGCTAGGGGCTTGGAACGAGCCTCTTTAGATGCAGAGTCGTCTAGTGCTACCTTGTGCGGAAGTATGAGGCATCTAGGGACGAAGAAACTTCAGAAACTCGAATCGAGGGCGTAGCGGATGGGAGTAGTTCATGTCGTTAACCTCCAGAAAAACTACGGCAATTTTGCCGCCGTTAGAGGGATAAATTTCCAAGTCTATCCGGGGGAAATTTTTGGCTTAATTGGTCCAGATGGAGCGGGAAAAACCACCACCTTTCACATTCTGGGCGGGGTGATGAACCCATCGGGTGGTTATGTGGATCTAGAGGGAAAAAAGCCCCGTCACGTCCGTCAAACTATCGGCTATTTAACCCAACAATTTTCCCTCTATCTTGACCTCAGCATTGATGAAAACCTGCGTTATGCGGCCAATTTGCGCCGAGTAACCGAGAGGGATTTGCAAGCGCGTCGGCATAAATATTTAACTTTAATGAACCTGAAGGGCATCGGCGATCGCCTAGCCGGTCAACTTTCCGGGGGCATGAAACAAAAACTCGCCCTCTGTTGCGCCCTGATTTCCCGTCCCCAAATCCTACTTCTCGATGAACCCACCACCGGAGTTGATCCCGTCTCTCGGCGAGAATTTTGGGATATTTTAGCCACTTTAGCCCGCGAAGGTATAACAATTGTGGTGGCTACTCCCTACCTCGATGAAGCGGAACGTTGTCACCGCATCGCTTTGATGTACGAGGGAGAAATTCACGAGATCGGAACCCTCAGCCAATTGCGCCAACGTCTCGGTTTACAACGCTTGGAAATTCGATCGCCCGATATCGCCGCTACCGCCGAAAAAATACTTCTTTTGGTGGATGGACAAAATATTAATGACGTGCAGTTATTTGGTGATCGTCTAGATGTGTTAACTGGCAATCCCCAGCAAGCAACCAGAATTATTCAGAATGCGATCGATCATCTCAGCGCTATCCACCCTAGCGAGGCAACCCTAGAAAACGTCTTTGTCACCCGTTTGCGACAACAGGGTTCCGATCCCCCTTTTATCCCCTTACCAAAGTTTAAATCCGAGACCATCACCACGGGAATAGCGATCGATGCTAGGGATTTGCGGAAAACCTTCGCTAATTTTTGCGCCGTCAAAGGTGTTACTTTAACCATTGACTACGGAGAAATATACGGCTTATTGGGGGCGAATGGTGCGGGAAAAACCACCACGATTAAAATGCTGTGTGGGCTACTTTCCGCCTCTGATGGCGAGATTTCCTTAGCTGGGCGCAGTCAAGACCTGCGTAATCCCAGCTTACGGCAAAAAATTGGTTATATGAGCCAAAAATTCACCCTTTATGATGATCTCACCGTGATCGAAAATCTGGAATTTTACTGCGGGGTTTATGGGGTTCCCCCGCGCTACCGTCAGCAAAAAATCGCTTGGGTTTTGGAAACGGTGGGATTAATCGGACGGGAAACAATGTTAACCGGAAGACTGCCGGGAGGATGGAAACAACGCGTCGCTTTTGGCGCTTCCGTCATGCACGAACCGGAGATACTATTTCTCGATGAACCCACTTCTGGAGTTGATCCCCTAGCGCGACGACAATTCTGGCGCTTAATTAACGATTTGGCTCGTCAGGGAACTGCGGTATTAGTGACAACCCATTATCTCGAAGAAGCGGAACAATGCAATCGTCTGGGTTTTATGGTAGCTGGAGAAGTGGTGATGCAAGGTTCCCCCAGTCAAATTAAAGCAGCACAACCGGGGCAATTAATCGAATTACGTCTCGATCGAGTGCAACAAGCGGCAGAAATTTTAAAAACCCGTTTACAAGCTTGGCGCGTCTCGATTTTTGGCGATTGCTTGCACCTGACTCTCGATCATCCCGACAGGGAAATTCCAGAGATAAAAAAGATTGTCAGCACCGCGGGAATACAGGTACAATCCTTGCGTTTGCTTCCCTTTTCTTTAGAAGACGCATTTATCAGCGTTGTGCAGAGAATTAATGAGGATTGATCAAGCTTTTTGCCGATAACTTGGATAATAGAGACCTGCTCTTTAATATTGTACCATTTAGGGTTAGTCCGCTCCTTCTACAGAGCCATTAGACCTCTTGCAAAAGTCTTAAGTCGATCCTTGTACAGCAACATTTTTGAAGATTATCAACTACTAATAAATAATTAACTGAAAGTCCCTCCCATTATTGTTTCTATCGTTTGTTTTCGGATTTATGCAATAGGTCTATTGTCTCCGTGGGATGTTATTCCTACGCAGGTTCCCTACAATGGTAGGTCGTTAGATTAGAAAAGTCCTAACATTTTGGACGGATTATCGGCTATTGTTCTTTTTTTGCCTTTTTACTCCGCCGAGAAGACCGAGCGAACCCAAGAGAACGATTCCGGGCAAGGTAGAGGATTCGGGAACCGGTTGGAAATCGAGGCTAAAGGTTCCCGATGGTAATAGCGGGGTACGACCGTTTGCGGTATTCGTATCCACGAAGCGAAAGGTAGCGGAATAGGTTCCTAACGGCGCGTTCCCATCTGTTGAAAACACGGGAGTGAAAGCGAACCAATCTCCTTGCCCGATAACATAAGTATCGTTGACCGCGTTAAACAAATTTATTCCCGAAGCGTCCGTTACCGTCAAACCGGGCGTGATATCGATTAATTGTAGGGCGATCGTCGCCTCGTCTCCCAACAAGTCCTTCCAGCGACCGTTTCCCGTATTATAAATTGCGTTCACGTAAGGATCGGCGAGATCGTCGGTTAAATGGGCGACCGGACGTATTTTCAAATCCGAATACATATGATCGTCCGTTTTCTGGCTAATATTCTTTCCCGCAAAAACGCCGCTACCCGGAAACAGGGGGATCGGGGATAGGTTGAACCGTGTTTCGGGCAATCGGTTATTGGTACTGGTCTCTACCACTGTCGCGTTCGTTGCCTCCCCCGTGTAACTATAAATACCGATGGCGTGGAAATGACTGATATTGACGGGTTCATGTTGATGCGGGAACAGAAGCGATAGTCTCCCATAGTTCGGATTGGCCAGAGCTTTATAAGTCCCGCTGGCTAGAGTCGGGAGTCCGTCTATCCCGACCATAATATGATGATGACTACTATGGGATTGGGCGAGGCTCGCGGTCGAACTAAGAAAGACTGCGGAAATCGAGACGAAAAAGGCATTTAAAGCCTTATTAGTCAAAATAAACATATATTTTGTCAGAGATTTTGTTCTACCTATCGTAAGAAAGATTTTTCTGGAAGTCAACAGACAGCGTGTCGTAGACAGGTGTCGCGTCTCTCGATAAATCGGTTCTCACGCGCTTGGTGGTGATTCGGTAGTAGTGATGAGTGGGCAATTCGTAATCATTTCTTTTGCGCTTTCCGTGCTTTCTGTCATCTTCAGACTGCCTGCCTTAATCAACTGATTAACAACTGCTATGAATTTGCCCGAAAGCTATTTATCCCTGTTATTCGCCAATTTATTATGGAGAATATTACGGAGACTATGTTCGCATAAACTTGCTATGCCTATTTGAGGCTTTCTGTCAATGCGTAACTTCTATATTGTCCCATTTAGGGTTAGTCCACTCCTTCTACAGAGCCATTGTCTCCCTGGGATGTTATTCCTACGCAGGTTCCATATATAGCGTTTCCTGTTCGCAAGAGGTACATTGTCGATGGTGAAAAGCTTAATCAGCAAAGGTTTAACTGTGCCACACAGGTGTGAGAAACGCTATATACCTGTTGGCTAATCTTTACTCTTGATCTGGGGATTGTCCGAAAAGATGCTCTACGATTCGCTTAACTTCTGTACGGATACCAGTGACTTCGTTGCGGAAAAACTGCCGATCGCTCTCAGCTTGAGTGATAAATTGATTTAAGCGCTCGTTGGTTCGTTCCAGACTCGCTGCTATTGTCCTAACCTCACGGGTTAGCTGTGCTATATCTTCTCGATTCTGTTGCGTGAGGACAACGGTAGCCTGTAGTATGCTCTCGATCCGTTCTAATCTTTCATCCGTCATCGGTTACAATCCCTTTAGAGCTTTTTAAGTAGGGAGGCACAATTATTTGTAGGATGGGTTAGCGGTAGCGTAACATAATCGGGCGTTGGGTTTCATGCTTCAACCCAACCTACGTTCATCTACTGAGAATTATATAGGGTTTGCTGAATAAATCTAAAAACCTTGTTGGATAATGTCTTTGGGCTTTTTTGAAATCAAAAAGTACCGGGGATGGGAGTGATCGGGCGGAAAATTCGGGGACTTTTTCCCTGAAAATTAGGTAGTTGACCACCTGAAAATCGATAAAACCCCACACCCTGCCACCACGAGAAACTTTTGGACGCAAACCCCAATTAGACATCAAAAGGATGCGATAAGTTCCCTAAAAATGCCGTAAAAATTTATCCGTAATCGGGCAATTTCATGAAACGAATTCTCTCCCAATGTCGTAAGGAATTAGTGCAGTTTAGTCGTGATCGACTTACCCTCGCCCTCGCTTTCATTTTGCCCGTGATGACTCTTTTTATCTTTGGTTTTGCTATTCGTTTAGAGGCGAAAGATATACCAGTTTTAGTGCAAGATCAAGATCGAACAGTTTTTAGTCAAAATTATAGCGATCGCTTGTTCGCCACTAATTTATTTATTCCCGTGGTTTGGGAAGGCAACCCTGAAACCGCTTTAGATCGAGGTATTGCTAGGGCAATTGTTGTGATTCCTCCCGATTTTAGTCGTAATTTACAAGCCAATAAAACTGCCGAAATTCAAGCAATTGTTGATGGTACAGATGCTAATAATGCCCGAATTATTCGCAATGGGATTAAAGCGACTACCCGCTCTTTTTTACAAGCAGAAAACTTAATTTCTGCTACTATTCCCATCGAAACTGCCACCCGACTTTGGTTTAATCCGGGACGACAAGAATCCCTCTATATTGTGCCGGGGGTTTATGCTGTGGTTTTATGGATTTTTCCCTCACTTTTATCAGCGATCGCTATGGTACGAGAAAAGGAAAAAGGCACAATTTTACAAGTTTATGCCTCCGCTCTCACTGCCGAAGAATTAATACTAGGTAAATCCCTCGCTTATCTAATAGTAGGAATCGGAATCGCTATCGGAGTTATGGGTTTAGGAAGTCTGATTTTTCAATTAAATTTTGCCGGTGATCCAATGCCATTACTATTAGGAACTATCCTCTATTTATGGGCAAGTGTGATGTTTGGATTAATGTTAGGTGCGCGTACCAGTAATCAAAATTCTGCGGTGCAAGGTGTTTCTTTAGTGGGTTTTCTCACTGCTTTATTACTCAGTGGTTTTATTTATCCGTTAAGTAATATTCCCTTTCCCCTCTCTTTAGTTTCAAATATAGTTCCCGCTCGTTATTATATCGAAATTACTAGAGATGCTTTTGTCAGGGGTGTGGGTTGGGCGGGTATTGGCAATAATTTAGTTATCATTTTCCTCTTGGGAATGGTCTTATTTTTATTGGCAATAAAAGCTCTATCAAGAATGCAGTTAGGAGAATAATAAGATGTTTAAGCAATTATTTACAGGTCGTTTTTTATCTTTAGTTATTAAAGAAATTCGCCAGATATTACGCAACAAACAGTTAATTATTCTCTTGATTTTCCCCCCAACTCTTCAACTATTAATTTATGGATTTGCTCTTAATCCCGATGTTCATCATATCAAATTAGGAATAGTCGATTATGCCGCTACTGCTGAAAGTCGCTCTCTCATCGCTGCTTTTACCGAAAATCAGATTTTTGATGCCGAAATGATCACTTTTGATGAGAAGACATTAACCCAACAGGTGGAAACAGGAAAATTAACCGCCGGTTTAATAATTCCTCCCGAATTTAGTCGCAATCTCACCCAAGAAAAAACCGCATCTATTCAAGTTTTTATCGATGGAGTGGATGCCAATACCGCAGGAATTGCTAAGGGTTATATCAATCAAATTGTCCAAGAATTCGGCACGGGAAAAGTTAATCAAAATCGGCCACTTCCCATCTCAACACAAGTAATTTTCTTTTATAATCCCGGACTTTCTAGCAGTTGGTTTTTTGTCCCCGGAGTCATGGGATTAGTATTAACTTTAATCGGTTCGATCGTTTCTTCCATCACCGTTGTTAAAGAAAAAGATACGGGAACTCTCGAACAATTACTGATGACTCCTGCCGCTGCTTGGGAGATTTTGTTAGCTAAAGTTGTGCCTTTATTCATCCTCCTTTTGGGTGATGTTTTGTTAGCATTAACCATCGGTAAAGTGATTTTTAATGTGCCATTTCGGGGCAACTTTTTCCTATTTATAGCTTTAGCTAGTCTCTATATTTTTGTTAGTATTGGTGTCGGTATTATGTTAGCGACACTCTGTCAATCCCAACAGCAGGTAGTTTTAACCACCTTTTTTATCAATTTACCCATGGTACAATTATCAGGAGCGATCGCACCTATTGAAACGATGCCGCCATTTTTTCAATATCTCTCTCTTTTTAATCCTCTCCGTCACTACATAGCTATTATCCGCGGTATTCTTTTAAAAGGTGTCGGTTTAGAAGCTTTATGGGTTCATGTATTGGCTCTGATTGGTTTCGCTGTGATACTTTTAACTATTAGTGCCAAACGTTTTCGCAATCAGTTAAGTTAATCGTTTTTCAATCATTCCAGATGGAAAAAATTAATCTATCCCGGAGTCATGAATAACGATTAATTATTAATACTCTAACCAAAACGACCGCTAACATAATCTTTAGTGGACTCTTGAGCAGGATTTTGAAAGATAGCCTCGGTGCGATCATATTCCACTAAATAACCCACTTTACCACCTTTTGGGGTCGGTTCAGCATTATAAAAAGCCGTTAAATCAGAAACCCGCGACGCTTGTTGCATATTGTGGGTGACAATAACTATAGTATATTGGGTTTTCAATTCGTGAATTAATTCCTCAATTTTTAGGGTAGAAATTGGATCGAGTGCCGCACAGGGTTCATCCATTAAAATAACTTCTGGTTTAACCGCAATAGCGCGAGCAATACATAACCTTTGTTGTTGTCCCCCCGATAAAGCTAAACCACTTTCTTTGAGTTTATCTTTAACATCATCCCAGAGAACGGCCTTTTTTAAAGATTCCTCTACTAATTGATCCATATCACCAGTGTAACCATTTAAACGCGCCCCAAAAGCGATATTTTCATAGATAGATTTAGGGAAAGGATTCGGTTTCTGAAAAACCATACCGATGCGACTGCGTAACCCCACAGGATTAACGGAATTACCATAAATATCTTGGCCGCGAAAGGTAACTTTCCCCTCGATTTTGGCACTTTTAACTAGATCATTCATGCGATTAAAACAGCGCAAAACCGTACTTTTTCCGCAGCCAGAGGGACCGATAAAAGCGATCGCTTTTTTCTCAGGAATATCAAGGTTAACATCACGAACAGCGAGATTAGAACCATAGTAAACGTTTAAGTTTTTGGTTCTCAAAACCGCATCGGTAACAACATCGGTACTATACATAATCTTTAAAGGAATAGGTGTTGGGGAATAGGTGTTGGGTGTTGGGGTAGTGGGGTAGTGGGGTAGTGGGGTAGTGGGGTAGTGGGGTAGTGGGGTAGTGGGGAATTTAGCTGAAATTTCCCTATCTCCCTATCTCCCTATCTCCCTATCCCCTAAACAACTGAATTTAGCCAAAACGTCCACTAACATAATCTTTAGTTGCTTGTTCTTGAGGATCACCGAAGATTTTGTTCGTATGATCAAACTCGACTAAATAACCAATTTTGCCACCTTTATCGGTGGGTTCAGCGTTATAAAAAGCCGTTAAATCTGCTACTCTAGTAGCTTGTTGCATATTGTGAGTAACAATAATAATTGTATAACGTTCTTTTAATTCGTGCATTAATTCCTCAACTTTTAAAGTTGAAATTGGATCGAGTGCCGAACAGGGTTCATCCATTAATAATACTTCTGGTTGAGCGGCAATAGTGCGAGCAATACATAATCTTTGTTGTTGTCCCCCCGATAGGGAAAAACCGCTTTCTTTCAGTTTATCTTTTACTTCTTCCCAGAGAGCTGCCCGACGCAAGGAAGTTTCTACTAATTCATCTAAATCGCCTTTATAACCATTTAATCGCGCTCCGTAAACCACATTATCATAAATGGATTTGGGAAAAGGATTAGGGCGCTGGAACACCATACCGATACATTTTCTGACTTCGACAGGATCCACCTCTTGAGAGTAAATATCCTGGTTATGGTAAAAAACTTTGCCGTCAATACGAAAACCGTGAATTAAATCATTGAGACGATTAAAACACCTGAGAATGGTACTTTTTCCACAGCCAGACGGTCCGATAAAAGCGGTGACTTTATTTTTGGGAATATCGATGGAAACGTCTCGTACTGCCCGATAATTACCATAGTAGATATCAGCCTTATCCACCTTTAAAACGGTTCCTGTAGAATGGGGGTTAGAGTTAGTTAGCATAAATTATTTCCCTTGAATTTGACTAATTGATGAATTGGAAAGATAGGTAGATTTTTACTTAAATATCCCTTTTGGCTTTTCACTTTTTCCCTGACTTAAGTAGGGAGGCACAATTATTTGTAGGATGGGTTAGAGGTAGCGTAAACTATGCGGGCGTTGGGTTTCATGCTTCAACCCAACCTACGTTCTTTTTCCTTGACTTAATAGGTTTTCTGGCGCGTGGCTAAACGGGATAAAATGTTAGTTAACAACACCAAAAGCACCAGAATTAAAGCACCTGCCCAAGCTAATTGCTGTTGAGGGGCAAAAGGGGCAGTAGCAAAGTTGAAAACTAAGACCGAAAGGGTGGCAATCGGTTCAAAGACACCCCGAGGCCAAAAGTTAGAAAATAATGCCGTAAAAATTAAGGAGGCGGTTTCTCCTGCAGCCCTAGCAATTGCTAAGGTTACACCGGTCAAAATAGCGGGAACTGCGGCAGGAAGGACGATTTTTAGGACGGTTTGGTAGTTATAGGCCCCTAAACCCATGGCTGCCCAGCGGATGTCTTGGGGAACGATTTTTAAAGCCTCATCGGTGGTTCTAATAATAGTCGGTAACATTAACACCGCTAAACCGATCGAACCGGCCAGGGCAGAAAAGCCTAAAAGGGCTGTTCCTTCGCCAAATAAGGGGGCAACTAGCAAACCGTAGGCGAAAACCCCGACAATAATCGAAGGGACACCCGCTAAAACGTTGGTAGCAAAGCGCACACCCTGGGCAAGTTTGTTATCACCGCTAAATTCCGAGAGATAAACCGCCGCTAAAACGCCGATGGGAACTGCGATCGCTGTGGACAGGGCAACGACAATAATTGTGCCTAAAATGGCGTTAGCGATGCCTCCTCCTCCTAAACCAGGCGGTGGCGGTAATTTAGTAAAGAGATTGGCGTTTAAACGACCCACCCCTTGCACAAAAACAAAGCCTAGGACGGCAAAGAGGGGAATCACAGTAACAGCTAAACATAAAGCCGAGAGAACGGTCATAATTGTCCCCAATAGCGATCGAGGACTACTCGGTTTCTTTTTGAGATTATTGCCTAAATTCGCACTATCCATATCAGTTATCAGTTATCAGTTATCAGTGAACAGTGAAGAGTAAGTAGGTAGGTGTTAAAAGTTGTCAGTGATTAGTAAACAGTGAAAAGTGAAAAGACAGCAGTAAACTGCCATTTGATGATGAACACTTAATACAAACTGCTCACTTAATACTCAAAACTTAAAACTCAAAACTGATAACTGATAACTGACGACCGACGGCTTAATACTTAGCTTTAACGCGATTAACGATTAATTCTGCGAAGATATTGACTACTAGGGTCAAAACCAAGAGAACAAAACCCGCATACATGAGTGCCGATACTTGCATTCCCGATGCTTCGGCGAATTGGTTAGCCAATAAGGAAGCGATCGTGTTAGCAGGGGCGAGAATAGAGGCACTAATGCGGTTAGAATTGCCGATAATCATCGTTACTGCCATGGTTTCCCCTAAAGCGCGCCCTAAAGCTAACATAATCCCCCCGACAATCCCGGAAAAAGCGGCAGGAATTAAGACTCGAAAAATTGTTTCCCAACGGGTGGCCCCCAAACCTAGGGAAGCTTGCCGCAAATCCGGCGGTAAAGCGGCCAAAGAGTCACGAGAGATAGCGATAATAATCGGCAGGATCATAATTGCTAAAATAACCCCCGCCGGTAACATTCCAGGACCCCCTAAAGGAGTACTAAACAGAGGAATCCAACTAAAATTAGCATTTAACCAGTTACCAAGGGGTCTGAGGATAGGAATCAATACAAAGATACCCCATAATCCGTAAACAACACTGGGAATAGCGGCCAAAAGTTGTACGAGAAAAACCAAAATTGTCCGCGCATTTAAGGGAATAAAATCTTCGCTTAAAAAAATGGCTGAACCGATACCGAGGGGAACAGCAATCAGGAGGGCAATCAGAGAACTAACGAGAGTTCCGTAGATAACCGGCAGAACTCCGAATTCTTCCCGACCGCGCACGGGATTCCAAGCGCTACTGGTCAAAAATCCCAGACCAAAGGTTTGAATCGCTGGTAGGGCCCGAATAAAAATAACTAGGGCAATTAGGAGCAAAATTACCCCAATAGCGATGGCAAAGGCAGTGGTTAATCCGACAAAGCTTTTATCGAGGATTTTTTCCGATTCTGGACGTTCTTTGAAAGTTGAGTCGGGCGAAACTGTGGGCGCACTCATGATTAGGGTTAAAATCCAGCTAGTTTGCGGTAGCTAAGGTCGAAATTGGCCTTTCTACACTATTGTAACTTTGAATACATTTTTTCGGCGACTAATCCACCTTGATCGTGTAATCAGGATAGATGACATCGGCAGCGGCGGCTACTCGTTCCCGGACGTTTTTCGGTAGGGGAATATAACCAAGGGGAGCTGCTTGTTCTTGTCCTTGGTTAAGTCCAAATTCGATCATCGCCTCCATTGCTAAAGCTTTTTGGGGATCGTCGTATTTTTTGTAAACCAACATCCAGGTATAGGTGACAATGGGATAGGAATTTTCCCCCGGCGGATCGACAATAAAAGCGCGTAAATTTTCAGGCAGTTCGACGTTAGCGAGGGTAGCGGCGGCGTTGGTTTCATCGGGGGCGACAAATTTACCCGCCTGATTTTGCAGGGTGGCCATGGGCAGGTTATTATTTTTAGCGAAACCGTACTCAATATAACCGATCGAGCCTGGATTTTGTTGAATTAGGGCAGTTACTCCCTCATTGCCCCTACCACCGAGAAATTTACCTTTTTTGGTCGGCCATTGTACGGCTTTTCCTTCACCGATGCTTTTTTTCCATTCGGGACTAACGGCGCTTAAAAACTTAGTAAAAACTCCCGTCGTCCCGCTACCGTCTGCCCGGTGAACTACGGTAATTTCTTCATCGGGTAGTTTTAAATCGGGGTTATCGGCGGCGATTTTGGCATCGTTCCAACGGGTAATCGTGCCTAAAAAGATGCCTACATAGGCTTCCCTACTTAGTTTCAGCCCTTCTACTCCGGGCAAATTATAAGCCATAACGATGCTTCCCGCCGTCATCGGTAGCAGTAAAACCCCGCGGCTAACCCTGGCCATATCCTCGTCACTCATGGCCACATCGGAAGCGCCAAAATCGATCGTACCTTGAATAAATTGTTCGACTCCCGCCCCGCTACCGGTAGATTGATAGTTAATTAGCAGTTTAGAAAATAGTTGATTGATGGTGACAAACCAGTTTTGATATAGGGGTGCGGGAAAAGAAGCACCCGCACCATTGAGGGCGACCTCTCCCTTTAGGGGAACTTGGGCGATTCTATTGTCCCCTTCTGTGCTAGTTCCCGCCGTATCGCCGCCCCCACAAGCGGTTAAAGTCGCTGTTAAAGTGGCTATGGATAAGGCTGTTAGTAAATGGGTTCTGTTTTTGTTGAGCATAGGATTAATTTTGATCCGTAAACTGCCTTAAATCTTACGCTAAAATTTACCACGGCTTGGTAAAGAATAGGTTAAGAAGTGAATAAAAGAACGTAATGTATTGTCAAGAAAAGTTTTCTCGGTAACTAGACAAAAATCTCAACTTCTTTTACCATTTATTTTGACTAAACATTAGTTTTAAGTAGGGAGGCACAATTATTTGTAGGATGGGTTAGCGGTAGCGTAACCCATGCGGGCGTTGGGTTTCATGCTTCAACCCAACCTACGTTCTTCTTTTACTATTTATTTTGACTAAACATTAGTTTTAAGTTGCGGGTCAAGCCGCTAAATTTTCCTGTCTAGATAGGGGTTTTCTCTTTCCCTACCATTATAGTGACGTAAAAACAACAAAGAAAAGATTAAGGTTTTTATCCATCATCCCTCAGCCTTGAATCAGTTATCAGTTATCAGTTATCAGTTATCAGTTATCAGTTATCAGATGTGAGTTTTCAGTTCACCGATTACCGATTACTGCTCACTGTTCACAGCAAAAAACTCCCCAATCCCTCACTGATAACTGATTACTGCACACTGATAAGTAGGGAGGCACAATTATTTGTAGGATGGGTTAGCGGTAGCGTAACATAATCGGGCGTTGGGTTTCATGCTTCAACCCAACCTACGTTCTGTTTACTGTTTACTGTTCACTGATAACTGAAAAAACTTCCCACTTCCCCACTGATAACTGAAAAGTCTCCCCAATACCCGTTTTTACTTTCTCCTTTTGACACCTATGCTAGAAATCTTTACTCAGCTATCTCGTCCGACCAAAGTAGTCGCAACCATACTAGGAACTGCTCTACTTTTACCCGCTTGTGCCAATATTAATCCTCAAGACCTCAAACCAATTAAAATCGATGGTTCGAGTACCGTAGCACCAATTACCGACAAAGTTATCGAAGATTTTAAAGCCAATCCTCCCCACAAAGCTTTGGCTGATGTTAAAGTTGACGCTAATATTTCAGGAACCGGCGGTGGTTTTAGAAAATTTTGTGCGGGAGAAACGGATATTAATAATGCTTCTCGGCCAATTTCTGTGGAAGAATTAAAAGAATGTGATGCTAATAAGGTAAGATTTATCGAACTACCGATCGCTTTTGATGCTTTAACCGTGGTAGTCAATCCCCAAAATAACTGGGTTGATGATATTTCCACCACAGAATTAAGAACTATTTGGGAACCAGCGGCCGAGAATAAAATCAAACGTTGGAATCAAATTAATCCCGCTTGGCCCGACCAACCGATTACCCTTCACGGACCGGGTAAAGACTCCGGAACCTACGATTTTTTTAGTGAGGTAATTAACGGCAAAGATGCCAGTCGTGGGGATTTTAACTTTAGTGAAGATGACCAAGCTTTAGTTAATGCCGTCAGTCAAGATCCCAACGCATTAGGCTATTTTGGCCATGCTTACTATGAACAAAATCGGGATAAATTAAAAGCTTTGAAAGTTAACGGTATTGAACCAACTCGCAGCAATGTCGAGGATAGTAAATATCAGCCTTTATCTCGTCCTTTGTTTATTTATGTTAATGCCCAAAAAGCCCAAGAGAATCCCGCTTTAGAGAAATTTGTCGAACATTATCTCGATCGAGTTCCCAATTTATTAGATATTATTGGTTATATTCCCCTACCGGATGAGGCCTATCATTTGGCAAGGGTACAGTTGCAAAAATTTGAGGTAGGAACGGTTTTTGATGGCCGACCTCAACCCAATTTAACCATCGGGGAATTACTTCGTAAACAAGCTCAATTTGAAGCGAAGTAACGATTCCCCTCTGATACTAAATCCGTTGACTATAGGCTACATATCAGGACAGGCACTCCTGCAAGGGGAGTGACTCTTAAATTATTACAGATGCGTCAGCGGCTGCGTGTAAGCATCCCACCGAAAAACTAATGCGCTCCGGGGTTTGGGGGCGGCGCCACGCCCCCAACGGGGGGTTTGGGTAGGGTTGATTCATGAATCAACCCTACATCGAGAAACTTGTTAATTAACCCTTCGGTGTCGCCCCAAATTGCTCGATGAGGATAGAAGTTAACACCGATTTTAAGTCTTCACAGGGAATCCCTTTTTGTACACAGCTGCCTAGGTGAGCATCTTTACCCACTTTACCTCCCATGTAGAGGTCAACTCCTTCCACGGTTTTGCCGTCTTTGCGCGCTTTTGTCCCCATCAAACCGATATCGGCCACTTGAGGTTGTCCGCAGGAGTTAGGGCAACCAGTCCAGTGCATACGCACACCCCGGGGGATATTTAATTGGGCATCTAACTGACTAATCAAGTCCACAGCCTTATTTTTGGTTTCAATCAGGGCAAAATTGCAGAATTGCGCCCCCGTGCAGGAAACGAGCGCTCGTTGTAAAGGAGTAGGATTGGGGGTAAACTTAGCCAGTAAAGGCTCGGTTAAAAGAGTCGCCATATTTTCAGCCGCTATATTGGGAATAATCACGTTTTGTTCCACGGTTAAACGCAATTCTCCGCTACCATACACTTCGGCAATCCGGGCCAAATCGAACATATCATCGGCAAATAGACGACCAACGGGAACACAAAGACCGATATAGCTTAATCCCTCCTGTTTTTGGGGAAAAACTCCTAAATGATCCCGTTTTTCCCAGTCGATTGCGTCTTTTTCGGCAGCCGTTGCCAAGGCATAACCTAAGTGATTAGCCACCCGCGTGCGGAATTCCTCGATTCCCCACTCATCAATTAACCACATTAAACGGGATTTTTGACGATTGGCGCGCAATCCATTGTCGCGGTAAACTTCCAAAATTCCTCGGCATAAATCCACCACTTCCTGATTCGGTCTCACCCAAACATTCATAGGAATTGCCGCTTCACAGCGTTTAGCCGAGAAAAAGCCACCCACCACGACATTAAAGCCTAATTCTCCCTCTTTATAGCCAGGAACAAAGGCAATATCGTTAATTTCCGCATGAACCGAGTTATCCCGTCCCCCCTCGATGGCAATATTAAATTTGCGGGGCAGATTGCTAAATTGATAATTACCTTGACCGCAGTTGGTAATCATATCTTGGACTTTTTGGACTAATTCCCTGGTGTCAATTAATTCATCTGCGTCTAGTCCTGCCATGGGTGAACCGGTAATATTTCTGACATTATCCATGCCCGATTGTACCGAAGTCATACTCACGGATTTTAGTCGTTGGAAAATATCAGGAATATCTTCGATGCGAATACCGCGTAATTGTAGGTTTTGACGAGTAGTAATATCGGCATTACCATCATCACCGTAACGCTGCACAATTTCCCCTAAAACGCGCATTTGCTCACCGCTAATAATGCCGTTAGGAACCCGCAAACGCATCATAAATTTACCCGGGGTGACGGGACGATAAAAAACCCCCACCCATTTTAAGCGATGTTCTAAATCGGTTTTATCCATCGCTTCCCAACCGATTTTGGCAAAATGATCCAGTTCATCTTTAATGGCTAATCCGTCTTTTTCGGCTTTAAATTTCTCAAATTTATTGAGAGTTGTTCCATCTTTTTCAGGTGCTTGTACCACGAATCTATCTCCTTCTGGTTTGTGGGTGTAATTGTTCTAGTTGGTGCGGGTTAGAAATGAAGAAATCGGGATTTAACAATAAGTATTCTTTAAAATACCGTCGTCATTAGCAAAAATTTAGTAATTTACCTAGTCTCTATTTGTTATTTAATTCTTTTTAACTTGGATAATTTTGTATTGTTTGTAACAGAAATCCGTTAACCATCGTGTTTAAGGATTTATATCATGCAGTAAGTGCATTGAGGGGGGGTGTGGGGTGTGGGGTGTGACCCCCCCAACCCCCCCGACATCGGGGGGGCAGGGGAGGTGGGGAGAATAAATAAAATACTCTCCTGCCGACCGCCTCGGAGTCTCGGAGTCTCTTGCCCTTACCTAGCGGTTCAGGGGGTATTGTGTAAAGATAAGAGAAGATCGGTTTTTTTTTACTAAACCTATGGCCACTTCTTCCATTGCCGTTAGAGAATTACCTCTCTTTCCCCTACCCGAAGTTGTTTTATTCCCGGGTCGTCCTCTGCCCCTGCACATCTTCGAGTTTCGCTATCGGATTATGATGAATACGATATTGGAAGAAGATCGCCGTTTTGGGGTCTTAATGGTAGATCCAGCCACGGGAGAAATCGCTAAAGTCGGCAGTTGTGCGGAAGTTGTCCGTTGTCAACGTCTCCCGGATGATCGCTTAAAAATTCTCACCATCGGTCAACAGCGTTTCCGTGTCCTAGAATACGTCCGGGAAAAACCCTATCGTGTCGGTTTGGTGGAGTGGATTGAAGATGTCCCCACCATCCAAGATCTGCGACCTCTGGCCAAAGAAGTGGATCGACTGCTGCGGGATGTGGTCCATCTATCAGCCAAATTAACCGCTCAAAAAATTGAACTCCCCGACGATTTGCCTAGTCTTCCCCTGGAATTATCCTACTGGGTGGCGGGTAATCTCTACGGTGTGGCCGGGGAACAACAAGCTTTATTAGAAATGCTCGATACAGTCAGTCGTCTCCAACGAGAATCGGAAATTCTCACCTCAACCCGCAATCATCTGGCCGCTCGCACGGCTCTTAAAGATGCTTTAAATTAATAATCTGTAGGTTTTTCAGCTGCGGGAGAGGGAAATGGGGGACATGAGCAGAAAACGGGTTTCTCCGAGAAACCCGTTTTCTGTGCGTTACTCAACGGATTTAGTATTATTTCAGTGAACAGTGAACAGTAATCAGTGAACTGATGACTGACCCACTGATAACTGATAACTGACCCACTGATAACTGTTAACCTGGGGATTACCTAATGTTTACCTTGATACAGTAGAGTGGGGTTAAAATTGTTAGCGCCTCACCTAGGAGAACTTTGATCATGTTGCTGACCTATAATCCCAACTCCTCACCCTTCCGAGAAGACTATAGCGAGAGTCGTCGGCTCCATTTTTATGATCGCGGGGAAAATATTCCTCTGGTGGTTGATGGAGTCTGGCAAGTTTATCGGGGTATGGCGCAACTAAGTCAAGTATCTGAGAGTGGGGAGGAAATTTTACTAGGCTGGGTTCATTCATCCCACTTTTTTGGCTTAAATTTGACCCATCTGGAATCCTATCACGCCAGAGCCTTGTCGGAACTGTACCTAAAGTGGTACACGATCGCCGAAGTGGAAAATTCGGCGGAATTAACCAGGATGATGTTAAATCAAATGATCCGTCGTCAACAACAAACGGAATCCCTACTGGCGATCGCAGGAATCAAACGAGTCGAGGAACGCCTCCAGCAGTTACTACAGCTATTAAAGCGGGAAATGGGAGAACCAAGCACCCAAGGCAGTCGTTTAAAGATCCGTTTAACCCATCAAAATCTCGCCAATGCTATCGGTACTACAAGGGTAACGGTGACGCGTTTATTAGGCGAATTTCAGCGTCAGGGAGCGGTGAGCAGCGATAGCGATCGCCACTTAATCATTCACGATTAACTCAGTCCTGTTGAAAAAATTTTCACCCCCACAGATGAAAGAGGTTTCTTTCCCTACACCCCACACCCTACACCCCACACCCTCTTTCAAGTCAGACAATTTTAGTCAGATCCTGCCATAATAGAATCCCTGCGCAAGTCCACTAATTGCCAAGCTAATTTAGCAGCCCCCACCATGCCGGCGCCATTACCTAACTCGGCCGTTAATACCTCTAATCCTTCTCTGGAACTAGGTAAAACCCGTCTTTCGATTTCTGTGAGGAGAGAGGGAAAGAAAAACTTAGCACTGGCACTAATGCCGCCGCCGATAATTACCGCCTCTGGGGTGAGAACATAGAGTAAACTGGCGATACCAGCCCCCAGTAAACAACCGTAACCCTGCCAGAATTCTAAAGCCTCTCGATCGCCTTTTTCGGCCAATTCCGCCAATTGCTTCGGTTCTTTGCCGGTCATCCGGCGAATAGCTTGCAGGGAGGCGTATTGTTCTAAGGAACCCTGATTACCGCTATTGCACAAGGGACCGTCAAAATTGAGGGTTATTAAGCCTAATTCGGCGGCCGTTCCCTTGCTGCCGACAAATAAGTTACCATCGAGGATAATTGCCCCTCCTACTCCCGTCCCCAAGGTCAACAGGATCAAGTTTTGAAACCGTTTGCCCGCTCCTAACCAAGCTTCCCCCAAACCGGCACAATTGGCATCATTGGCTAAAATTGTCGGCATTCCCGTACTTTCTTCTAACCAATTGGCGAGGGGAATATCCCGCCATCCTGCCAAATTAATCGCTATTTTGGCAATTCTTCCCTGAGCATCCGCCGGCCCAGGCGTTCCCACACCGATGGCTTGACAACTTTTATCTAAATTTACTTGACAAATGCCTTGATGTATGGTATGGGCGACTTCTTTGGGTGTAGCAGGTTGGGGAGTGGGTAAGGTGAGAGATTCGAGACAATTGCCCTCCTGGTCAAATTTACCAATTTTAATGGCGGTTCCACCTAAATCGACACCTATGACTGTTTTCACCATCGGGCTTTCCTTGTTACTCTGGGAATAGCTAGGTTTATTATCACTCTTTTTGGCGGTTTTTTGGCTCTCTTGGATTTGGTGGGTAAAATGTATTCTAAGATACATTCCTCCTAGCGAGGGAGTGGAACGAACCACAAAGACACAAAGGACACAAAGAGCGATCATAATGTAAGTTAAACTTATCACACAGAACCTAGAAGAGCCAAATTTCTTCTATACTTTGGACACCAGCAGCTTAACTCCTGATTTTTCCCCATTTTTAAAATGATGAATATTACCATTTTAAATCTCTACGATAGCGATTATCAACTTTGGTTAGAAAACACTATCAACCAATTGCGTCGAGGGGATTTTCAAGCGGTAGATTGGCAGAATTTATTAGAGGAGTTAGCAGATTTGGGAAAAAGTGAACGACGAGCATTAGAAAGTTTATTAACTCGACTCCTAGAACATTTACTGAAGTTAACTTACTGGCAATCCCAACGGGATTATAATCAAGCTGGATGGAAAAAAGAAATTCGCAATTTTCGGATTCAGATCAAAAAAATTCTCAAAGATAGTCCCAGTTTAAAGTCCTATTTAAGGGAAATTTTGCAGGAATGTTATCTCGATGCTCGCAATCTGCTTATTGACGAAACCGAATTAGATGCCAGTATTTTCCCTCTGGAAGTGTTAGCTAATCTCGAGGAGATTCTCGATCAAAATTGGCTGCCGGATTGGGAAGCTATCAGCAAGGATTCTGAACAGTGCAATTAAGGAGTAAAAAATGATGAATATTACCAGGCCAAATCTCTACGATAGCGATTATCAACTTTGGTTAGAAAACACTATCAACCAATTGCGTCGGGGGGATTTTCAATCGGTAGATTGGCAGAATTTATTAGAGGAGTTGGCAGATTTGGGAAAAAGTGAACGACGAGCATTAGAAAGTTTATTAACTCGACTCCTAGAACATTTACTGAAGTTAACCTACTGGCAATCCCAACGAGATTATAATCAAGCAGCATGGAAAGGGGAAATTAGAACCTTTCGGAAACAAATCAAGAAATTACTGAGAGATAGTCCCAGTCTCAAACCCTATTTATCCGAGATACTTGAGGAATGTTACAGCGATGCTCGGGAGATAATTATTGATATAACCCAATTAGATGCCAGTATTTTCCCTGTGGAAGTGTTAGCTAATATCGAGGAGATTCTCGATCAAAATTGGCTGCCGGATTGGGAAGCTATCAGCAAGGATTCTGAACAGTGAAATTAAGGAGTAAAAAATCATGAATATTACCATTTCAAATCTCTACGATAGCGATTATCAACTTTGGTTAGAAAACACTATCAACCAATTGCGTCGGGGGGATTTTCAAGCGGTAGATTGGCAGAATTTATTAGAGGAGTTGGCAGATTTGGGGAAAAATAATCGACGAGCGCTTAAGAGTCTCTTAACTCGACTTTTAGAACATTTACTGAAGTTAACCTACTGGCAATCCCAACGAGATTACAACCAAGCGGGATGGAAAAAAGAAATCAGGAATTTTCGCCTACAAATTGCTGATCTTTTAGAAGATAGTCCCAGCTTAAAGTCCTATTTAAGGGAAATTTTAGCAAAATGTTATCTCGATGCTCGCAATCTGATGATTGACGAAACCAGATTAGACCCCAGTATTTTCCCCGTGGAATTGTTAGCTAGTCTAGAGGAGATTCTCGATCAAAATTGGCTGCCGGATTGGGAAGCTATAAACAGGGATAAATCTTCCCAAGCGAACTAAAGATTAGCTTCACCTACCCGGTTTACAAACATTATAATCTTCGTGAGAGATAACCGCTTCTGGGACGAGGAGATTGCCGTGGTCGCGACAGATGAGGCGATAATTGCGGGTAACGGGGATACTGATAATAAAGCGATCGTGTCGCAATCGTTTACCGTGGAAATCTCGATAATTGCGGTGATTTTGTAATCCTTGCAGGATTTCCCTAGCTTTAAGTACCACATTTTTCGGTAATTCCCGCAGATCGATCGGATCTTGGGAAAAAGTGGCTTCCCAGGCATTTTTTTGACGTTTTCTTTCTTCCCAAGCGGCATCTAGTTGAGCGCAATGATGGCAGACTTGGCCATAACCCTTGTGACCACAGGGAAACTTCTTCTTTCTTCTGGACATAATACCATCTGTCTGTAAGGCTGTGAGAGACTATTCAAGAGCGGTAAAGCTTGCTTCACTTTTGGCAGATGGAGAAGAAAGTCTTTACCTAGTGATTATCTATACTTACCAGCATACAGGGATCGATACCTCGTTTGGCCATTGACCGGCAAGAAAGTTGATCTTGGTTAGTTATATTTTTCAGTCCGCCTTGGTGATTGGGAAATTGGCAACTATATTTGATCACCAGCAGCATCGAAGCTGCTTAGAATAATTCCCATTCTTGGGTTCTTAAGCGTTTGAGAATGGCCAAACGGCTACTAAAATAATTAGCACAGAGACGACTATAATCGGTTAAACGCAGGTTATTTAAGCTAATTGACCAAGACCAAATATAGGCCGCTTGGGTGAGATACTGAAGACAAGATAATTCACCATCAGTTAAAGGCACTGTTTGATCGTAACCTTGGATAAAACCATGGCGAACCTGGCGATTTAAACCGGATTGTAGGGAAACTTGCAGAAATTTAGCGATATCAAAAACTCGCCAACCATAACCGCACTGATCGAAATCAAATAGGGTCATCTGATTATCAGGGGTGATATGCACATTACCACTATGAGGATCGCCCCAACAAATGCTCCAATAGGGAGATTCTGTCGGTAATTTAGCGGTTTCTTCCTCTATTTCCCCAATGGTTTCTAAAACACAGTCTAGGTCGCTCGGTCGTTGGTGCAGAAAAGGTGCGATAATTTGCAGGGAATCCTCGAGAAGATATTTGAGGTTGAGGGGATGACGATAGGCTAGGGGTTGAAAATCTGCCGTCACCCGATGTAAATTAGCCACGATCGCCCCTAAATGATAGGCTTGTTCTATATCTATATCTCCAATGGCAATTCCCCCCGGAGCATAGGGAAAAAGGACGGCGTAACGTTTCCCTTCCGGAGCATTAATTTCTAGGGATAAATCACCGTTTTTGCTGCGAATTGGTGCGGCGACGGGAACCTGAGAGCGATCGAGATAATCTAATAATTCTAACTCGAAGTCGATTTCCATTTTGCTGCGCCAATGGCAGTGAGACACTCGCAAAATGTAAGCAGTTGTCATGGTTTCGAGGAGATACACATCACTTAAACCCCGATGCCAAAATTGACAATTTTTCGGTACATCAATCTCGTAACGAGAAAAAACTAAATCTGCTAGAGCAGCAGGAGCCAGAGTGGAGTAGAGTGTGGGAAAAGTCCATTCTCCAGGCCGAAAATTGGCAGCGGCAGAACTAGAAGGCAGTAAATTGAGCGAAGCCAGAAAAGTCGTCACGGTTCCCTCCCGATGCAAGTGTGGACAACGCTCGCATCATCCTATTTTATAGGCCACATATATTACAAATTGGTTCGATCGCTCCGTATATTTCGCTACATTCCTCTGACTTGAAAGAGGGTGTGGGGAAAGAAACCTCTTTCATCTGTGGGGGTGAAAATTTTTTCATCGGGACTGACTCCTTACCCCACAGTTAACTTTACTTTTTTCCAACTACTTATCAGTACCCCAAAAATTAATATAGGAGCTGCTGAAAAAGTTTGTTGGTGGAGGCAGGGTGTGGGGTGTGGGGTGTGGGGTGTGGGGTTTTACCGATTTTGAGATAGTCAGTTATCTAATTTTCAGGGAAAAAGTCCAGGAATTTTACCCCCGATCACTCCAATGGTCAGCACTTTTTGAGGGGGAAAAAGTCTAAAAGCCTTATCCAAAAAGGTTTTTAGATTTATTCAGCCAACCCTAGTTACTAACCGCCGATTCTAACATAGTAATTGTTCCCCGATTAGCATCAAATTCTACCTCAATACCGATGGGAATAGTTTCAATAATCTCCAAATGTCCGATCATTAAACCTAAACAAGCGGGAATTTTTAAGGGTTGAATATATTCTCGGATCAGTTCTTCTAAAGTCAGGGAACCATAGTCACTATCGGCGCTACAGTTGCTACATTGACCGAAGATAAACCCAGCTAAATTATCGAAAATTCCCGCTAACTTTAATTGATTTAACAGGCGGTCAATTTCATAAACATCTTCACCAATATCTTCCAAAAATAGGATGCCACCAGTAAAATCTGGTAGATAAGGAGAACCAACTATTGAGACTAAAGTGGTTAAATTACCACCGATTAATTTACCTTTTGCTTGACCTTTAGTAATAGTTTGAATGCGATTTTTTACCTGCATTAAACGATTAGCATCATCGGGATCGGGAAGATTTCTAAAAGTTAACTTTTCCCCAGAAAATAAAACCTGTCGAAAGCTTTCAGTTTGAGCAGTGCGCCAACTAGAAAAGCCATTGGGAGCATGAAAAGTAACTAAACCAGTTTTGGCATAAATAGCCAACAATAAAGAGGTTATATCACTAAAACCACAGATAATTTTCGGATGACGACGAATTAAATCGTAGTCGAGATAAGGTAATAAACGAGCGCTTCCCCAACCGCCGCGAATTGGTAAAATTAAGGCAATATTATCATCAGCAAAAAATCGATTTATATCCGAGGCTCGCTCCCTATCTTTACCGGCTAGATAACCATAACGATCTAAAGCGTATTCACCAACTTTTGGGACTAATTTTAAAGCTTTAACTGCTTCAATAACTATATTTAAATCATCTTCTTTAAAAGTTGCCCCCGCCGGACTAATAATCCCCACTCCGTCCCCCGGTTGTAGATGTGGCGGTTTAATTAGAGGAAAATTATTGCTAACAACTTTTCTGGGAATTAGGGAAAAACTAACAGCAGTTAGGGCAGTAGTAGTGAGAAATTGACGGCGCTTCATCCTGATAGTTTTTAGAGAAATTGCCAGGGAAATAAGAATTTAAGTAGGTAGGCGTTAAAAATTATCAGATGCCCCCCTTATTAAGGGGGGATTAAGGGGGGATCGAGGGAAAAAAAAGTTTTCACAATTGCCCCAGCTAAGAGGACAATTAATGCCCAAACCTGATATTTTTGGTTTCCTTCTAATGAGTTTAGTCGATTTTCTATTCCCTCAACTTTTCCCGTTAACACCGCTTGTCCTAACTTTAAATCCGTCACATCTTTTTGTAACGAATCGATTTTTCCCTCAATCCGCGTCAAGATAGTTTCTAGGGAATAAGTAACCGTTTCCTGAGATTGATTCATTTGTTCAAGACCTTTTAGTTAATTGTTGCCCTAGAAAAGCCATTATGCTTCCGATTTTGCCATATCGCGAATGATATCGCCGCGGGTGATAATACCGATTACTTTGTGGGTTTCTTCCTCAATCACCGGCAAACGACGCACATGACGATCATACATTAACGAGGCCGCTTCTTTCAAAGGGCGATCAGCTGTGATACTAATAGGTTTATCGGTCATTACTTCCCCCACGGTTTGACCGAGAGCTTTATGGAGTAATTTCTCGTGACGGCTAGGATTTTGTAGATAGATGACGCTATCGAGCAGCATAATGTAAGGAGGAGCTTCTACTCCCGTTTCCTGCCACATAAGGTCAGTTTCGGAGATAACCCCAATCAGTCGTATATTGTCATCCACCACGGGTAAACCACTAAACCGCTTTTCGGCCAAAATCTTCACTGCTTCAGACAGAGAAGTGTTAGCGGTGACGGTGATGGGATTGGGAGTCATGATATCGGCAACTGTTTTCGTCATCTTAGCGACCTGCGATAATAATGCTTTGTCTCTTCATCTTATCATTAGGGTAATCAGTCGCCGCTTAATTATAGACCTCTTGTAAAAATCAAAAATTGTTGTTAGGGTTAGGAGTCAGTAGTCAGTAGTCAGGAGAATTAAGAATGAATAATAATCAATTAAATGGTCTATTTATAGATTTTATGCGATTTAATCCTTATTTTTGAGGTTTTTGAACCCTCAAGAATTAATTATGCAAGAGGTTTTATGACTATTCTTCAATCTTCGGCTGAGAAAATGGTATAACATAAAAAGGAAATGGGATATTAATTTAGTTAGTTGACAAGGAAAAAGAAAAATGATCGCTCAACCTCAATACCCAGAAAGAATGACCCCGGAAGAGTATCTAGAATGGGAAGCTACACAGGAATTGCGCCATGAATACATTGATGGGGAAATTATCGCCATGACTGGGGGTAGTCTGCCCCATAATGATATTACCTTAAATTTTTACACCGCTTTAAGACTTCATCTCCGTCCGCGAGGCTGTCGAGTCAATGTATCTGATGCGAAAGTCCAAGCTAGTAATAGTCGTTATTTTTATCCCGATTTGGTGATTAGTTGCGATTTTAGGGATAGACAATCTCGTAATTTTATTCAACATCCACAAGTGATTATTGAAGTGCTTTCCCCTAGCACAGGAAACTATGATCGCACTAAAAAGTTACAATATTATCGTCAGATTCCTAGTTTACAAGAATACGTTTTAGTCGATCCTGAATCGATCAGTGTTGAGGTTTATCGTCGCGGTGAAGATAAAATTTGGTTTTACTGCGCTTATAGTCAAGGGGAAGAAATTATTCTATCTAGTCTCGATTTTCACTGTGCGATCGAGTTAATCTATGAGGGGATAAGTTTCGATTAAAGAAAGTTTACAAAAATGTCAAACATTCCTAGACTTAAAATAAATACGTCCCGATTGTTTCGATAAATTCTATGTTACCGCCCCTATTAGTCCTTGATCCCTTGTTAGAAAACTGGTTACGAGAAGATCTCGGTAGAGGCGATCGCACCACCCAAGCAATTTTCTTCGGTCATGCTAAAATTGGTCAAGCTAGTTGGATTGCCAAGGAAGCGGGAGTTATTGCTGGTTTACCCGTAGCTGAACGAGTTTTTCAACTGCTTAACCCCACTATTCACTTTACCCCCACCGTTGCCGAGGGGGAATTCTGCCCCAAGTCTAAAGTTATTGCCGAGATAGAAGGTTCCTTCGATGCGTTGTTAATCGGGGAAAGAGTCGCTTTAAATCTTGCCATGCGCTTGAGTGGAATCGCTAGTGCCACTCGTCAGTATGTGGAGAAAATTGCCGATTTATCGACAAGATTGGTGGATACTCGCAAAACTACCCCCGGATTGCGAATTTTAGAAAAATATGCCTCCGGTATCGGTGGCGCTATTAACCATCGTTTGGGGTTAGATGATGCAATTATGATTAAAGATAATCATATTCAAGCAGCGGGCAGCATTGAGGAAGCAGTGCGTCGTGTACGGCAAAATATGCCCTATCCTCTCACAATTGAGGTGGAAACCAGTCAATTAGAAGAGGTGAATCAAGCTCTGCAGCAGCAGGTAGAGATCATTATGTTAGATAATATGGATTTAGAGATGATGCAAACTGCTGTGGAGATGATCCGCAATTTTAATAGTAAAACCAAAATAGAAGCATCGGGAAATATTACCCTTGATCGCATTCGCAACGTGGCCGAAACAGGAGTAGATTATATTTCTACTAGCGCCCCAATTACCCGTTCTACTTGGTTAGATATCAGTATGAGAATTGATTAAAAGGCCATATCAGTTATCAGTTATCAGTTATCAGTTATCAGTAGGTAGTGGGGTAGTGGGGTAGTGGGGTAGTGGGGGAATTTCAAGTAAAACCCTAAAACCCTAAAACCCTAACACCTCAACCCCCTAAACCCCTAAATCCCTATCACCCTATCACCCGACTCCTATCTCCTGTCTCCTGACTCCTATCTATTCTAACCTCGATCGCATCGCCAATATTTAGGTGTAATTGCTTTTGGGCGCTCCCACTATTGACGGCAATTTCTAACCCCCCGTGACTACCGATAAAAGCGACTATTTCCCCGGAAGGAACATCACTGTAGGTGTTTTTTGCGGGGATAATTTTTTGTCCTAACTGCACTGACCAATTTTTTCCTTCTAGGAGATAATCGGGAATATTGCTGATTAAATTGCCAAAAATGTCGATATATTGGATTTGACCCCTGATTTTATCTTCCTCGATTGGCGGAACAGCGATCGCTAATTGTTGCAAGCTATCGGGATCAATCATCTCACCTAACATTTCTAGGGGTACTCCCGGGCCAAATAAGCGGCCACAGCAGCAAAAATATCACGACCGTGAAAAGTAGTGCTAGGGTTAGGGGTGCGCCAATAGGAAGAATTATTGAGATTAACGGCAGATATAGCGGGAGATTGGCTTAAAATACCACTAAATAAACCATTATCTGGCCCGACTAAATAACCACCGGCAAAACGAATCCCTACCCCGCGTCTTTTGCTTCCCACCCCCGGATCTATAACTGCCAGTTGACATCCTCACCGCCGTGAACGGGCGGCGATTCCCAAACCTCACGATTCAGGTTTCTGCTTCATAGCAACTGCCTCCACCCACAAGGAGTTTTATGGTCTTACGTCCGCTCCACAGACTATCCCCGCAAGCCCTGCGGT
>NZ_JADBVM010000116.1:0-24299 GCF_020244875.1 Microcystis sp. M44BS1 | reverse complement strand
TCAGTAATCAGTAATCAGTAATCAGTAATCAGTTATCAGTTCTCAGTTATCAGTTATCGGGAGTCGGTCGTCAGGAGGAGATAGGGTGATAGGGTTTTGAGGTAATAGGGTGATGAGACAGTTTCCCCACTTCCCCACTTCCCCACTTCCCCCCGCAACGCGCACGAAGTGGTCTCCCCATTTCCCCATTTCCCCATTTCCCCATTTCCCCACTTCCCCACTTCCCCATTTCCCTACACCCCACACCCCACACCTCACCAACAACCTTTTTTAGCAAACCCTAATTAGAAATCGATCGAGTCTTCATGATTAAGAATTGCTTGCAGTATTTCTAGGGGAACAGTAGCAAAGTATTGCTGGAGAAAGTTCTCTAGAGCTACCGCTTCTAGAAATTGCTCAATCTTATTCATTTTTGCCTCATGATTGATTAATTCAAAGGATAAATTTTCTTGATTTTCCTTGACTTTAAAGCCATTTTCTGCTAGGGAAATTAATCCTAATTCTAGGGTATGATAGCTGAGGTTTAAGCGGTTTTGTAATTGTTGACGGGAAATACTGGTTTTAGTTCTAGCTAAATATTTCCCAATCCCCACAAGGTTTATCCATGTGGTGTGAGCGGATTTTTTTAAAGGACTAGCATAGGCAAGAACTAACTTTTTATCCCGTAAAATTGCCTGTTGATATTCCCTAGAAAGTTTTGTCCAATCCCGGGGACATTCCCAGAGAAAAAGGGGATTTAATTGGTTAACTTCTTGATTAATTTCTCGATTACGATTGTCGATTAAAAAATCTTTTTTATTGCTATAGTTTAGGAATTCTTGTTGATAGGGTTGCAGAGCAATTAATCGTACTTCATAGCGATTTTTGTAGGTATTAAAATCCAATTCTACTACGGCATCATAACGGGTATCGACAGCAATTTCATCTTTGTGATGACCCCACCACATACCGGGGAATCCCTGCTCGATTGAACTATCCCAGATCTCAAAAGTTGTCCGGGGATAAGCGATTTTTTTGCCTTTTAAATCCTCAAGATTTTTATGCCAAAGATTTTGAAAATAACAATTTTGAATTAATAGCTTTGGTGTCGGATTACCCATCCCGCAGGGTTCCAGTAATTTTAATTCTCGAAATAGACTTTTTCCCAATTGGGAAACCGTCACCACCGCATCCACTTCTATCTGGGAAGAAAGGGAAGTTAAATCAATTCCTGTGCGTCGTAACTGTTGATTAATTCCCTCAATAAATAGGGGTAAATTTTCTATGGTTAAACTTAAACCTGCGGCCAAAGGATGACCACCAAAACGATGTAAAAGATGGGATTGAGAGGATACTAATTGATAGAGATCGATCTCACGAATTGACCGAGCGGAACCCTTAGCAAAAGGTGGTTCACTGGTACTTAATAAAATTGTTGGTCGCTGGTATTCTTGGGCAATTTGTCCCGCAACTAATCCTAAAATTCCCGCCGGCCATTGGGGATCATCTAAAATAATTACATTAGTGGTAGAAAGATCAATTCTCTCTAGTTTTTTCTGAACTTGTTTAATAATATCCCGTTGGATTTCTTGGCGACGAATATTGGCTAATTCCGCTTGTTCAGCTAATTCATGACAACGCTTTTCATCTTCACTGGTGAGTAATTCTACACAAAATCTAGCATCACCATAAATGCGACTGACGGCATTAATTCGCGGTCCAATACCGAAGGATATATCCATCGGTCTATCTCCGGTTTTGTTACATAAATCCAGTAATTTTTTAACTCCTAAACGCTGAGTATTTTGGAGCTTTTGCATACCTTTTTGAGCTAAATAACGACATTCTCCCGTCAATTTGACTAAATCGGCAATTAAACCAATCGCAACTAAATCCAGTAAATTTTCTAGGGGTTTTCTGGGAATATCTGCAAGGGTTAAATACATCGCTTCCACTAATTTATAAGCAACGGCAACCCCAGAAAGATGATAGAAAGGATGGGTTTCCACAAAGTAGCGGGGATTAATCAGGGCAATCACCTCGGGGCGCTCGTCGGGTAGGGTATGATGATCGGTGATGATAATATCGATGCCTAAACTTTTTGCATAGTCAATTTCAGCGATATTCGTGCTTCCCGTGTCACAGGTGACGATTAAACGGGTTCCTTGATGCGCTAGTTTCTCGATACCGGGACAATTGAGGCCGTGGGATTCTTTTTGGCGATCGGGTATGTAATAATCTAACTGTTGATAGGGTGGGAAAAACTGCCCCAATCCTTCCCAGAGGACACTGGTAGCGGTGACACCATCGGCATCGAAATCACCCCAAATAGTCACTTTTTCACCTTTATTTAGGGCTTTTTCCAGTCTTTTGACGGCGAAGTTCATTTCTTGCCCAAAATCAAAGGGAGTTTTTGACTGATAAGCTTTCTCATCCAGAAACGTCCGCAGAGTCGCCCCATCTTGGACACCGCGATGCCATAATATTTGTGCCACGACGCTGCCATCCGACTCTGGGGTGTAGTCTTGGACTATTTTTAAAAACTCTTGGGGAAGAGCTACCGATGGGGGAATTTGCCAGTTAGACACGGGATATCAAGGAAAAAGTAAAAAAGGTGACAGTTTTTGTGATTTTCCCTATCTCCATTTAGGGCTTGCTGAATAAATGTGAAATGTAGGCAAGGTAAGGGTTTTGTGGCTTTTCTCGCGAAACAGGTGCAAGATTTTGAGAGAATCGTGCTTCAAAACCTTGCGTCTTCATCAGCCCGCGTCCTGTAGGGGCGAAGCATTCGGACAATAACCTATCGGTGAAACCGTAGATTTTCTATCCGAATGCTTCGCCCGTACTTTTTCAGCAAACCCCATTTAGCCACCACTAACGGGGGGAATTAAAACTATCTCATCGCCATTTTCAAGGATTTTCTCTCCCGAAACAAACTGAAGATTAACTCCAAAACGAGTAACATCGCGCCATCTTTCTAATTGAGGATAGGGGGCTATAATATAGTTTAACACTTCTGTAACGGAAGTGTGGGCAGGAAATTCGAGGTTTAATTGTGAAGTTTGATAGACTTCTTGATAAATAGCAAATAGTTTTACTGTTACCGTAATTTTTTCCATCTTTACATCAATATTTTTCTTAGGATAATAACATCAATTGGGAACCCTGTTCGGTTTTGCGGACTTCGATGCGATGTTGAAAAGCTTCTTTAAATTGGGGCATATGAGTTACAGTCAAAATACAGGCAAAATCGGCGGATATAGCATTAATTGCCGCAATTAAGCGATCGCATCCTTCCGCATCCTGAGTTCCGAATCCTTCGTCAACAATGAGCATTTGTAGGGCTGTTCCGGCTCTTTGTGCCAATAATCTCGCTAAAGCTAATCGAATCGAGAAATTAATCCGAAAAGCTTCCCCTCCTGAATAGGTTTCGTAGGGACGAGAGCCGCGGGTATCACCAATAATAATATCTAAAGTATCGATTAACTTTTGTCGCTGTTTCTTCGTACCTTTACCGCTTTTTTGGGTTAAAAACTGCACATGAAATTGATTACCGGTTAAGCGAGCTAAGATATGATTAGTTTGTGCTTCCAACTCTGGTAAAACATTCTCAATCATCAGAGTTTGTAAACCATTTTTGCCAAAAGCTATGGCTAACTCTTTATAAACTGTATATTGTTTTTTAACTTTAGCTAAATCGCTCTCTTTTTCTGTCAGTTGTTTACCTAAAGTTTCCAGTTGATGTAACTTCTCCTCAACCCGACCTTTTTGGGAGAGCAATCCATCAATTATCTGTCTTCGCTGTTGAATATTAGTCGATAATGCGGCTATTTCTTGGCGATAGTCGGTCAAAGTACCAATCTTTTGACTAATATTTGCTAACTCCTGATTTATCTTCTGGCGATCCTGATTTCGCAGCTGTAATCTTTGCTCAATGTCAGCAATTTTAGCAGCTATTTCTGGATAATTTTTTTCTGCTTGTTGCCAATCTTGATACTGTAATCTTACCCCCTGTAATTGTCGGATCAGATTTTGAATATTCTGATGTTCACTGCGATCATAATTTAAGTTTTGAATAAACTTTTCTAAGCGTTCAACTTCCTGTTTAAGTGGGGAGTTTTGACCTAGTTCTTGCTTCTCTTGTTCTAGTCTAGCCAATTGATTAATTAAATTAGGTTTCTCGGCCTTGATATTAGCTAAACGACGGTTTGCTTGCTTAAGTTCTGATTCTTGAATTTCTGCCCAACGCCATCTTTTTTCTTCTCCTCTGACTAAAGCATGACTTTGTTCATCATAGTTTAAAAAGGCGATTTCTTGATTGACAATTTGTAATTCTTGCTGTAATTCTAGGGCATAATTGCCACTGCTTAAAAGTGCTTCTAACTCGACAAGTATCTCCTCGGTTTTCTCTAGTTCTATTTCCTTTTCTTCAATAGTTTCTAACTTGACTTCCAACTGCACATATTTTTGTTGTAGATTCGATCTTGCTGGCAATTCTTGTTTAATTTGGGCTAATTCCTCCCGTAAACGTTTTAAATCTCGATCGCAGTCTGCCATCCTTTCCTGTAGGGACCAGATTTGCTCTTGAATTTGTTCTTGATGTTGATGGGTTTTCCTGATTACTTGATGACGGTGATGACTGTCTAAATTCTGTTCACACAGAGGACAAACCGAATCGGGAATATTTAATTTTTCCAATTTATCAGTTAACTCTAAAAGTTGTTCTTCATATCTTTTCTGTTGCTCCAATAAACTTTTTTTATCCACTTGTTTAAGAGTTTCCTTTTCTTCAACTCGTTCACAATAGGTTTGTTTTTTGTCTAGTTCCTTAATTCGTTTGGCTAAATTGAGAGCTTCCTCTCTTAGTAGAGGAATACGAGCGATTTCTGTCTCTAATTGTTGCCGATTTCTTTGCAGTTGTTCCCGACGAGCATTAATCCTGGCTTTTTCACGTTCCAACTGCATATTTAAATCAGCTTTTCGGCTATTTAAAGGGGCATATTTTAAAGCTAATCTATCCAATTCCTGAAGACGTTGACGATGATAATTTAATTTCTCTAATCCTGCTTGAATATCCCCCGCTTGCTCGATAATTTTTTGAGTTTCTTGTTCCTGTCTTCCCAATTCTTCTAAACGAGCGCTCGTTTGTTGGATGGGAAGGGTAAATTCGTTAATTTTTTGCTGTAATTTCTGTTCTAATTGTTGTTTATCATACTGGGCCTGTTGCCAAGCTTGTAATTGACTTGACAAACTGGCCTCTTTCTGGTCTAAATTGATTAGGCGCTCGTGTGCAGTAATAATGTCATTTTTGCGATGAAGAATAGTCCTTATTTGATTTAATTGATTGTCTAGACTAACTTTTTCCCGGTCTAATCTCTCGATTTCTGCTAATAAAGCTCGCTCCTGTTCTCTTTGCCACTGCAGCTGTTTTTCCCAATTCTGACGCTGATTTTCTTCCCCCTGTAGTTGCTGTAAACGCCGATTATTTACCTCTTGTTCTTGATTAATTTGGTTAATTTGGGTGCTTAACTCTTGCAGCTGTTGCTGATAAGAATTTTTCTCCTGAAGACGGAGTTTGATAGTTTCTACTTGCTGCTCGATCTGGAGGGACTGTCCATCAAATTGTTTCGATATATCCTTGGCTTTATTTGCTAAAATTTCATAGCGATCGAGTTGTAATAATTCTGCTAAAATCTGTTTACGACCACTGGGAGGCTGTTTCATAAACTCGTCCGCTTGTCCCTGTCGTAAATAAGCAGAATTAATGAAAGTTTTATGGTCTATTTTCAGATAAGTATTAATCTGTGCTTGGGTATCTTTAATACTTTTACCCGATAAAGGACGAAAACTCTGATCATTAATCACCTGAAAATCTAAACCAGAAGCTTTCCCTCCCCGGTGACGACTACGGATAATTTTATAGATTTCTCCCCCATAACTAAACTCAAAATCTACCCGCGCATAATCGCTGCCCGCATGAATCACATCATCACCAATCGAGACGCGACTTTCTCCCCAAATTGCCCAAGTAATTGCTTCGAGTAAAGAGGATTTTCCCGCACCATTGGCACCACAAATACAGGCAGTATGTAATCCGCGAAAATCTAGCACTGCCTCGCGATAACTGAGAAAATTTTTTAGGGTTAATTGTAGGGGAATCATAAGCTAGGGAGTGGGGAAGTGGGGAAGTGGGGAGGTGGGGAAGTGGGGAAGTGGGGAGGTGGGGAAGTGGGGAGAATACAGTACAAGGCATAATTAGCGGAAATTCGGTCACTCAGCCTCAGTAAAATATTAGTATCAAATAGATATTTAGCCATTAGTCATAGATAGTTTCACGCCCTAATGCTTCATCGGGTAATCCGGGGGTATCCTTGGGTTGACTTTCCAGAAATTTTAGCCAATCTTCTGCTTTTTCTTGGGAGGTCATCTCTTCAATTTTTGGCGAAGTTATCTGAGTTAGAAATTGGCTGAAGTTTAAGACTTCTTGTTGTTTTTCTAAAGGAAGTTTTCGCAAGTTTTCGATAACGGCTTGTTCAATATTCATCAAAATTCAGCTTGTCGATTAATCGGCGTACTAAAAAGCATCAATGTCTTCAATACCTGCCCTTTCCCCATTATATCACCCCCCCGCTCTGGCACTGACCAAATCCCCCCACTTGGCTGCGATATTATTCCTACGCAAGTACCTAACCGCTCAGGGTCCCCCGATTTGCTACTCTAAAGGAAAGATAACCGATTCTTAAAACCAAATCTATGAGCATTCCCGAAATTAGCGTCCATGAACTCGCTCTCCGTTTAGCCGATCATGATCCTAATTTACAACTTATTGATGTGCGCGAACCGGAGGAAGTTGCCATGGCATCTGTGGCCAGTTTTACTATTTTACCCTTGAGTCAATACCAAGAATGGTCGCCCACTATTGTCACCCAATTCAACCCCCAAGCGGAAACCCTCGTTATCTGTCACCATGGCATGAGATCCCTGCAAATGTGCCAATGGCTACAAAGTCAGGGTTTTACTAATGTTAAGAATATTAACGGTGGCATCGATGCTTATTCCCTCCTCGTCGACCCTAATATTCCCCGTTACTAATTTTCATGGCCACCATCGGGAAAAGAGAGAGGCAAACTATCCCCTTTCTCACCATGGATTACTGATAACTGATAACTGATTAAGCGTTATACTGTCTAAAAAAATGTTATAAATCTTTATCTTAAGATTATTCCCCTATGTCCGCTAGAACCCATCTCAGCGATCGCTATCAACATATCTTAAAGGCGACAATCCAACATTATATCGCCACGGCCGAACCGGTTGGCTCGAAAACTCTACTCGATGAGTACAAGTTTACTGTTAGTTCCGCCACGATTCGCAATGCTCTGGGTAAACTGGAAAAAGAAGGTTTACTCTATCAACCCCACACTTCCTCCGGACGCATTCCCTCCGATTGGGGTTATCGTCTCTACGTCGATGAGTTGATGACTCCCGATGACCGTATCGGCGAAAAAATCGGCTATTATCTGCATCAAAATGCTAAATCTCCCGCTTGGAGTCTCGAAAGTCTGCTGCAACGGGCCACCCAACTTTTAGCCGGTTTAAGCGGTTATATCGCTATCGTTACTCTTCCCCACACCCTCACCAATACCCTGCGTCATCTGCAATTAATCCCTGTCTCAGCCAAGCAGATAATGTTAATTATTGTTACAGATAGTTTACAAACACGCTCGGTTATGATAGAAATTCCTGAGTCTATGGCAACGGACAAGAAGGATGGATTAGCAGAAGAATTACAAATCCTCTCTAATTTTCTCGGGGAAAAATTAAAAGGTTATTGCTTGGCAGATTTAATTAACCTCGATTGGCGGCAAATCGAGCGAGAATTTGCCCGTTATACCCATTTTCTCCAACAATTAAGCCAAGAAATCGGCGCTAGTCTCCAATCCACTGCCACCCCGGAGATTATCGTCCATGGTGTCGCTGAAGTCATTCGACAGCCAGAATTCGCCCAATGGCAACAAGTACAAATGTTACTGCATCTATTGGAAGCAGAACAGGATCGCCTTTTACCCCTGATTTTACAAAGACCAGAACCAGAAAAATCAGCTAAAAAAGTCAAAATCACCATTGGTTCCGAAAATCCTCTGGAATCCATGCGCCCTTGTACTCTTATCTCCGCTTTTTATAAACAGGGAGATACTCCCGTCGGTAGTGTTGGCATTATCGGACCGACGCGAATGTTATACGAAAATACTATTCCCCTGGTGGAATCCACCGCTAACTATCTCAGTGAAGCTATAAGTAAGTAGATATCCCCCGCAAAGGTTCGGGAATGGGACAATCGACAGTAAACTCTAAAATTGTCTCACCATCCCCCAAATAGCCAGAATTGGCAAAACAGAGCAACATCCGCACCAGCGCCACCCACACCTCCGCATCGAACTCCCAATCCTGTCCCCGACGCGCTCCACAGGCGATCGATTTTAGCGCCCAAAAATAACTATTTCTCACCACTGAACCGCCTTTTTTGTAAACCGGCACATCCTCATGGTGAATATAAAGAATATCATCTTTAGCGATCGCTCTCATCGGTGGCTAGGAAAGTTGCAGGAATTTTCAGTTGACTGTCCTAGATAATAACATCTTTAGCGATCGCTTGGGTTGCGCCAGAAAACCCACTAAGCTAAGACGCATCTTAACCGCCTATCCTTAGATTAGCTGAATCTCCCCTTGCCCCCCGATGTCGGTGGTAGGGTTGATTCATGAATCAACCCTACCTTGAATCAACCCTAGTAGTTGAGCGGTAGGGTTGCCTCGTCTCAATTTTCTTTCTTTCTCACAAATATGAAGTATAATGTCATCGATAGCTAAACCGCACAAAAAATGAAATCCTATCCAGTAGAGTTCCGTCAGAAAATCCTCGACTGTTATTATAACGAACCCATCTCTCAAAGACAATTAGCGAAAAGATTCTGCGTAACCCTAAGTTTCGTACAAAAGCTTTTGAAGCAATATCGAGAAACGGGAGATCTTCGACCGAAGACTTATCGATGTGGACGTCATTTAAAACTCACGCCAGAACAAATGCTCGTCCTCGGTGAGTTAATTGAGGAAAATAATGACGCAACTCTAGCTCAACTATCAACACTATTCCTAGAAAGAACTGGTATAGTGTTAAGTGTGGCGACAGTGGCAAGAATAGCCGAACGCTTGAGAATAACCCGCAAAAAAAACTCTACAACCACCCGCAAGAGAGACAGAAAAACTACAACAACTTAGACAATAATAAAAAGTAAGTGGGTGGGTGGAATTAAATATAAGATGAACGTAGGTTGGGTTGAAGCATGAAACCCAACGCCCGCTCATGTTACGCTACCGCTAACCCATCCTACAAATAATTGTGCCTCCCTACTTAGGGTTTGCGGCAAAAAGTTTTTACTGGAGGCAGGGTGTAGAATGTAGGATAAGATTTCCCAGAAGCAATCTTTTTAATGTCTCATCGCTTCTATTATTTTCATGGTTTCGACGCTGACAGTGCAGACTCGTTGTAATAAGTCAATTACTGTTTCTTTATAATCGGCGAAGCGATAGTTATTAAATCTTTCGGCGATGGTTTGATCTTTGGGTTTCTTTTCCTTATATTGATCTAATATCCATTCTAGGGCTGAACGATTACCGAGTTTATATTCCCAGGCAATTTTGGGAATATCTTGTAGGAAAGTGATATCATCAAGGTTGATAGAATTTTTTTCTCGGTCGGCTTTTAGTTTAGGTTTCGGTTTGAGGTTATTATTAGTATCAATGCGGGTTAGTGGGTAGGGTGCGACGGTTTCATAGTTGATATGTAATTCCATTAGTTTGCTTCCCCATTCTACCCATTGAGAGAAGTTATCATAAAAGGGAAGCCGGGGAAATTCTCGCTTGAGGTTTAATTCGTATTTACTGCGATATTCCGGGTAGTGAAGGACTGCATAAGTGTAGTGGAAGATGTGGAGTTTGGTGATGGTTTTATCGTTGTAATGTTTTTGGAATTGCTGCAATCCCCAATCGGTGATATTATCGATACGGTTTCCTTCTTTCTCATAGTAGTAGAGGGGGAGACATTGACAACCCGCAGGTAAACAATTCAAATCAACTATTTGACTTGATGCTAAATTATAAAAGTTTTTCGGTGATGCTAGTCCAGGTATAATAATATATCTATTTTCTAATTCTTCATTTTTGTAGATTCCATACCATTGATAAGTCCTTCCATTAAAATGCTTGTCAAAGTAAAGCCATTGTTTAATGTATGGACGATAAATACTTATCAAAATACTTTCATTGTCAAACTTTTTAAATATCTTACGGCTAAGATATTGTGTTAAATCACCATCCCACTTAATCTGATTTCTTCCTTGATAATTTTCATCTTTAAAAGTTCTCTGATAAACATCTACAAAAAACATCATCTTTGCTTCTAGTTTATCTCTTGAAAAATCATAAACCCACTCATCTCGCTGAGTTTTAAGTCCTGACGAAAACAACTTAAACACAGCTTTCTCAGACTTGCCACTTTTTACCTCCTTATCAATCAATGGTAGCAGTTGATTAAAGTCATTATCTGATTGATTGAGCCAATTATGTTTTTTATCTGGGATGATATGCTGGAAACTTAATTTATCAAGAGTATTTTCCCGAAAATATTCTTGTTTCTCTTCGGCTTTTGCATAATCTTGAATAGCATTATAAAAAATATTAAAGCCTTCGGATTCCTGATTCCTGACAAGAAAATAGACAGCAATTCCTACTTTAATCTTGTCGCTGAAAACATTACCCCCCTCTCTTCGTCTCCTTTCCCCGCTATTTCGTGCATTTCCTTTCGCATCAACAATCCAAATCTCATTAAACTCGTCGGCAACTACTTTTCTAAATCCATCATAAGCCAACGCATCGATAAAAGAAGAGTTAGATACAAAAGCAATGATACCATTTTTATTTAATCGATCAGAAGCCCAACGAATAAAACGAGTGTACATATCATAGACGACAATTTGATTCTGTGCCTTACCTTCTTTGACATAACTATATTTAATGCGCTTGTCAATCTCTTCATAACTTCGATTTGCATTATCTTGATTAAAATTATCCTGCTTGGCATTATAAGGAGGATTACCAATAATTACAGAAATATTGCGGTCATTTTGATTGTGAATCCGTTGGGTATTCTCCGCCGACATAGCAAACAAATCCATCTGCTTGATATTAGAAGAAGCATGGTCCAGGGTATCCACAAAACAGATATGCTCAAACTCCTCATACTCACCCATCTTCTGCTTGTAGGTGAACTCAATATTCAAATTCGCAATATAATAAGGCAGAATTGCCACCTCATTACAGTGCATCTCATGCTTATACTTGTACTGTAACTTATCCTTCGGTAAATACTCAATCAACTCCGTTATAAAAGTTCCTGTCCCCGTCGCCGGATCTAAAATTTCTACTCCTGGATCCGCCAACAACTTACCAAAATGCTTGTGGACTAAATAATCCACACTTTCAATCATAAAACGGACAATTTCATTGGGTGTATAGACAATTCCCAACCGGTCCGCCGCTTTCGGATTGTATGCTTTATAAAAATTCTCATAAATCGCCTTGAGAAACTTCTGCTTCTCGTGGTGGTTATAAATATTCGCCGCTGTCCGCCGAATTACCGCATAATAACGTTCAATAGTCCCTAAAGTATTGCGCTTAGTATTACCAGTAAAGAAAGTTTCAATCACTCCCTGTAATTCCCTAGCGATATTATTTTCCCGGTGAAACTGAGACTCATTAAAAATATTGATAAAAATATCCTCTGTCAGGATGTGCTGAATAATCATCTCTCGCACATCTTCCAGACTAATTTCTGGATTGATTGACTTGCGACAAATCTCTAAAAAATTGTCCCGCGCTGTCACAAAATTCCGATTCGTCTCCGACTGCAACGCAATTAAACCCCGCAACGCTTCCAAAATCGTTGGTAAATCTTCCTTAAAACTATCAATTGCCTCTCGAAAATCGTTAACTTCTGGACGTACATAATTAATAAAAGCATTAATAATCCCATCCAAAGCCTCATCATCGCGCATGGAGACGCGCAGTCTTTCCTCTCCTCCTTGAATTAAAACCGCCGTCTGGGAATCTTCAAATAAAATATTGTCATTAGGATAGCCTTTCGCTAACTTTTTCTCAATTTCCTCGTCTAAATTATCGTATTGATCCTTACTTTCCCAATATCCCCAATCTAACCGTAAAGCATCCTTAACCGTCCCGTCAGGATAGACAACTTTTCCCGACTTAGTGCGATAATCCAACTCCGGAATTAACAAAAAATCCCGCGCCTTGCAATAGTCATTTAACAAATTCTGAAAAGCGACTCTAATCGAAGTTTCCTTGCGACTGCCGCCATATTGGACAATCTTCTCAACTTCCGTCTGATACTGGCTGATTAATAATCTAGACATTGGCTTAGAGGAGGTAAATAAAGTGGTTATAATCAAACAGAAGATAGATTTTGGACTCTGATCCCCTGCCCCCCTTATTAAGGGGGGTGCCGATAGGCGGGGGGATCTACCCTTATTAAGGGGGGTGCCGATAGGCGGGGGGATCTACCCTTATTAAGGGGGGTGCCGATAGGCGGGGGGATCTACCCTTGATTGTCTTTAATCGGGATGACAGGATTCGAACCTGCGGCCCCTTCGTCCCGAACGAAGTGCGCTACCAAGCTGCGCTACATCCCGAAAATTTTCAGCTAAATCATCATAGCATATTCGGCCTTGAGTGGGTCGAGACTTGCTAGGATATTACAGATATAGGCAAAAATTATCGGAGTAGTTCAGGCGTGACGGTTAAACCAGAGTGGTTACGGGTAAAAGCACCGCAATGGCAACGAGTCGGCAGTGTTAAGGAGGTTTTACGCGATTTAGGCTTAAATACCGTTTGTGAGGAGGCTTCCTGTCCTAATATCGGCGAATGTTTCCACGCGGGGACGGCTACCTTTTTAATTATGGGTCCTGCTTGCACTCGCGCCTGTCCTTACTGTGATATAGATTTTGAGAAAAAACCGCAACCTTTAGACTCCACGGAACCCCTGCGACTAGCGGCAGCAGTGCAACGTCTTGATCTTAATCATGTAGTGATCACTTCTGTCAATCGCGATGATTTGGCTGATGGGGGTGCTAGTCAATTTGTCCGTTGTATCGAGGAAATTCGCCGCATTTCTCCAAAAACCACCATCGAAGTGCTGATTCCCGATCTTTGCGGCAATTGGCAGGCTTTAGCTTTGATTCTTGCCGCTAAACCTGAAGTTTTAAACCATAATACCGAAACTGTCCCCCGTCTCTATCGTCGCGTGCGTCCCCAGGGTGATTACCAGCGTTCTCTAGAATTATTGCAGCGCGCCCGCGCCATTGTTCCCGCTACCTACACAAAATCGGGCATTATGGTGGGATTGGGGGAAACCGACGAGGAAGTGCGCCAAGTGATGGGCGATTTACGGGCTGTCGATTGTGATATTCTCACCATCGGGCAGTATCTGCAACCATCGCCAAAACATCTCGGTGTGCAGGAATTTGTCACCCCCGAACAGTTCCACGCTTGGCGCGAATACGGTGAGTCTCTGGGATTTTTACAAATTGTTGCGAGTCCCTTGACAAGAAGCTCTTATCATGCTGAACAAGTCAGAGCCTTGATGAATTTGTATCCGCGAGAGTCTTGAGATGGGGCAGCAATTGCTCAAAAGCTCGTCCTCGGTGGCTGATTTTTCTTTTTAATTCCGGAGACATTTCTGCAAAGGTTAAAGCGTATTCGGGGACATAAAAAATCGGATCGTAACCAAAACCACCTTTACCCCTAGGACTGGTGAGAATTTCTCCCGTGCAGATTCCTGTGGCGCTCAAGGCAATCTCACCATCGGGACGAGCGATCGCAATTACACAGACAAAACGGGCCGAACGATCCTGATTATCCCCTAATTCTCTGACGAGGCGATCGATTCTTTCTCGATCATTTTCACCATAGCGGGCCGAGTAAATCCCCGGGGCATTTCCTAACCCGGTTACTTCCAATCCCGAATCATCGGCGATCGACCATTCTCCCAATCTTAGGGCAATTTGAGCAGCTTTTAAATAGGCATTTTCAGCAAAAGTCGCCCCGGTTTCCTCTATCTCTAAATCATCGGGTTTTAACTGCAATTCTAGGTCGATATCAGTTAAGTATTCCCCTATCTCTGCTAATTTACCCGGGTTACTCGTGGCTAGAATTAATTTTTTCATCGAAAATAATCGGTTTGAAACCCCGGCCTTTTAGGACGGCTTGACGTTGAGAATATTTCACTATACACTAAAGCTACAGTGAAAACTTTTAACTCCCTGACTGCTTTGGATCGGACGGACATTTCCCCCTGATTATTGCGAGGATTAAAGTTAAGGATGGGTTCCTTAAAATTCCCATTGACTGAAAGACTCAAAGACAAACATATCAAGGAAGTACAAATACATCCAAAATACTCGGCTCGCTGGTTTGAGATTGAGTATATTTATGAAGATGAAAAAATAGAAACATCTCTTGACTCCGAAAAAGCGATAGCTATGTTGTTAAGGAAGGCAGTAGTCAGGAGATTATTTTATTTATTCCCCCCACTTCCTAATTCCTAATTCCCACACCCTACACCCCACACCCAACCCCCATCACCTCATCCATGACACCAGATAGTTTTCGCGTCAGTTTTGCTCCCTTATCTTTGCAGGAAGTATATCAATTAGCCGATGATGGGGCTAATGGTGCTATTGTACTAATGAGTGGCACTGTACGGGAGCAAACCGACGGTAAACCGGTTATTTATCTTGATTATCAGGCCTATGAACCCATGGCGATCGAAGTTTTCCGGCAAATTGCTCGGCAAATTCGGCAAACCTGGCCCGACACCAATCGAGTTGTCATTCACCATCGCACCGGTAAGCTACAAATCGGGGAAATTAGCGTCTTAGTAGCAGTGGGTTGTCCCCATCGGGGGGAAGCTTTCGCAGCCTGTCGTTATGCTATTGATACTCTCAAGCATAATGCCCCCATCTGGAAAAAAGAATACTGGTCTGATGGTTCTAGTCAATGGGTTAGTATTGGCGCTTGTGAAACGGCGCCTTAGGTCTAATAACGTAAAATCAAGGCGATTTTTTGGTAATCGTTCAAGGAATCCTCCTCGACTAAAGCTACACGTCCTCCCTTGGCCAATACCGCTTCGATAATTTCATCCACTGCATCATCGATTACCTCCGTACCACCGACGTTTTCCACCAGCACCAAATCACCGTTTTCGCTTAAAACTGCGGGTACATGGTAATTTTTCTCTACTAATAACAATTTTCCTCGACCTTCCTGCGCTAAACGCCACACTTCTCCCAGGGTAGAGATAACTTTTTGAGCGCTGACTGCCGCATCTAAAGCTTGCAGAGCTTCAGTTTTTTGAGTCTGACGCACTGACTGCATAATCGGCAATACTTGCGGAATTAATTCCGACATTGAGGTTTTGTCAAAATTGCCGGTTAAAGTGCCAACAATTGCTGATGTGTACTGTGAAACTTCTTGAAAGAAGGAAATTTGACGAACCACTCCACCCACAATCAAAGGGGAAGAATCATCAATGTCAATGTATTCACCCAGAGCATTATCTACCTGTTGGAAAAATCGCCGGATTCTATCATCTAGATAACTGGTATCGGCATCAAAGGGCAGTGGTGCGGTGGCCCCCGGTCCAGTCATTTCTAAGGGAAAATTCTGATCGCAAATTTCTTCGAGAGTTTCTCCTGTAGCTGAGATTAAACGAGTAGAACCCTGACTTAATAGTAACAGCCAATAGGGTTGTTCTCGATGTAATCCATAAACTAAATCCCGTGTAGCAAAGGTTTTATCGATGACAACTCTTGCCTGGACAGAAAAAGGCAGGTTATAAAGCTTGGCAATATCCGGACCAATATAGATAGCTAATCCATCTAGAGTATAAGGATAATCTATTTCAGCCACTAGACTATCGAGGCGATCGAACAAGGGTTCGATTTCACGTTTAGAGAATTCTTCCGATAATCGGCGCTTTGCTTCATCGACCAAATTTTTAACAAGAATAGGGTCTTGTTTGTTATCCGGTGAGGTGCGATGGGTAGGCAAGAGAATGGAAAGGGCGGGTATTTGAGTTAAGGATTGTAGTTTCTTAAGTTCTTGACGAGTAATCATTGATTTTTCCTTGATTTATAGGGTTAAGGAGCTAAAAATACTGGCTTTATCAAGATTTTACGATTTATTCAGTATTCAAGCTAACATTTTAGGGAAAAAATGTAATTATATCTAGAAAATTAAGAATTTATACTGAATTGCTTTGGTCGAGATTGAGGGAATTTTTAACCAGAAAATAGGAATATTATTGATTTATCGATCGTCCACCATCAGGACAGAAAATATTAAGGATGGGCTTATTTACCCATCCTCGGAATAATTAGGCCGCTATAGCTGTTTTTTCCGCTATTAATGCCTCTTGGCGTTGGAATTCGGCTAATTGTGCCGTAATTTCATCCCGGACAATCTGACGGTATTCCAGGAAATGCTCGTTGTGGGCGCAGACAGTGATATAGTGTTCGGCATTGGCGGGATTATGGCGCAAAATACCGAATAAATTCTGCCAGAATTTCCAGCGAGTGGAACGTTTAAAGCCCTGTCGCCAGATAATTACCGCTAGGGCATAGAGATCGGCCCGGCGAGGCAGTTTAAAGGCAGGTTTAGCTTTAGGTGCGCCTAATTTCAGGAAACAGCGATAGGTGCGATCGAGAAATACCTCCGGATCGTACAATGTCCAGAAGGCTTCAATATATTCTGTGGCAATATCTTCGATCGGCCGGGTGGGAACGAAATTCATCAGGGTACTTTGGTTAATGTCCTGTTTCCCCGTTAATCGTAGTCGTCCTTCTTTTTCCAAGCGAGTCCATAGAGCAGTATTGGGTAAAGCTTGTAACATTCCAAATAGAGCCGTGGGAATGGCCGCTTCTTCGACAAAATTAATGATGCGCTCGGCCGCTCCTTTTTTCTCGCCATCAAAACCGATGATAAATCCCGCCATAGGGCGCAATCCGGCTTTAATAATCTTTTCTACCGTCTCGGTTAAAGAACTACGGGTATTTTGGAATTTTTTGGTTAATTGTAAACTTTCTTCGTCGGGGGTTTCAATACCTAAAAAGACCGCATCAAAATAACAATCGACCATCATAGCCATTAATTCGGGATCGGCGGCTAAATCCACCGATGCTTCCGTGTTAAACCGGAAAGGATACTGGTGTTCTTCTTGCCAAACCTTTAATTCTTTGAGGAGTAATTTAACGTTGCGCTTGTTACCGATAAAATTATCATCCACCATGAACACGCCCCGGCGCCAACCTAATTCGTAGAGATAATCTAATTCTTTTAATAATTGTGCGGGGGCTTTGGTGCGGGGTTTACGACCGTAGAGAACGATAATATCGCAAAATTCGCACTGGAAGGGACATCCCCGCGAAAACTGCACCGACATGGAATCATAAGCTTCAAAATCGAGCAGATCGTAGCGGGGGATCGGGGTAATTGTCACATCGGGTTTTTCTGTGGTGCGGAAAACACCCTTGGTTTCTCCTTTTGCCAATGCTTCCACAAACATCGGGATGGTGATTTCTCCCTCATCGAGAATCAGAAAATCGGCCTCGGCAACTTCATGGGGGATAGAAGTGGGATAGGGACCCCCCACGGCCACCAGTTTACCCCGTTGCTTGGCTTCGTGAATTTGCTCGATTAAATCTTGACGTTGCACAATCATGCCGGAAAGAATCACTATTTCGGCCCAGTCCCATTCTGCTTCTGTCACCGCCCGAATATTGCGATCGACCAGTTTAAATTCCCATTCCTGCGGTAAAATCGCCGCCACCGTCACCATACCTAGGGGAGGAAGTAAGACTTTGCGATCGACTAATTCCAGAATTTTGTTATAGGACCAGAAAGTTGGCGGAAAAACGGGATAAATCAGTAAGGCGCGCATATTCACTCCTCGCTCGATGGCGATCGATTCTTGACCTTTCGCTTGATTGTAATCTTTTTCGGTCAGGGATGGGAAAACGGTTATTTAGTCCTAGAACTAAGATCAGGCTTGATTTTCGGCCGCCATTGCCCACCCTTGACCCTACCCCCATAAAAGTTTATGGTCAACATCAATAAAATTTATGTAAAGAAATGTTGCATAGTCTGAAAAGTTATGTTACATTAAATATCAAGCACTTGACTCAAACGCAATTTTCTTATAGGAAGGCAATTCACCATGGATAAGCAAGAAAACAAACTCGGCTTCACCGCTTTCGCTGAAAACTGGAATGGTCGTTTAGCCATGCTCGGTTTTGTTATTGGCGTAGCTACGGAATACTTAACCCACAAAGGCATCCTTGCTCAATTGGGCCTAATGTAATTTCAGCCTCGATTGCTGTGCATCTACAATCAACTTGCATAAATTATCAAAAAAGGGAGGAGCATCGCTCTTTCCCTTTTTTAGTTGCAGGTTGGGGATGGGGGAGTGGGGTGATAGGGTGTGGGGTGTGGGGTGTAGGGTGTGGGGTGTACTGGAAAATCTCTCAAGTAACCTTGTTTGAGAACACTTGTCGGCAATTCCCGTCCATGGTTAATTAAGAAAAATAAACTGTAGCGAAATATACTGTTTTCCCGTGTTCTAATGGGGATAGATAGGGGGAAAAAAATCATGTCGAAATCACTCTTTACCGATGCCAGCAGTCGCCTAGAACGGGCCCTTAAGTATGTCTCCATTTCCGATGATGCGATCGAGCGGTTAAAATATCCCAAAGCTAGTCTCAGTATCTCCATACCCGTCCGTATGGACAACGGCACTTTAAGAATCTTCCAAGGCTACCGCGTCCGCTACGATGACACCCGCGGCCCCGGCAAAGGAGGGGTGCGCTATCATCCCAACGTCAGCATTGATGAGGTGCAGTCCCTGGCCTTTTGGATGACCTTTAAATGCGCCCTGCTGGATTTGCCCTTTGGTGGGGCTAAGGGCGGTATTACCCTCAATCCGAAAGAATTGTCAAAAGCTGAGTTAGAACGCCTTAGCCGGGGCTATATCGAGGGTATAGCCGACTTTATTGGTCCCGATGTCGATATTCTTGCCCCCGATGTCTATACCAACGAGATGATCATGGGTTGGATGATGGACCAGTACAGCATCATTCAGCGTAAAATTAGTCCGGCGGTGGTGACGGGGAAACCTTTAACCATGGGAGGCAGTCGTGGCCGCGATACGGCGACAGGAACGGGGGCTTTTCATGTTATTCATTCTCTTTTGCCGAAATTAGACAAAAAACCCGCTAATACTACCGTTGCCGTCCAGGGATTCGGTAACGCTGGGGCTGTAGTGGCGGATCTCCTCGCCAAAGCCGGTTATCAAGTGGTGGCGGTAAGTGATTCCCAGGGCGGCATTTATCGGGAAAAAGGCCTAGATATTGCCAGCATTCGTCAGTATAAACAGGAACATCGCGGGATTACTGCTATTTACTGTCAGGATACCGTCTGTAATATCGTGGAACACGAAGCGATTAGTAATGAAGAATTATTAGCCCTAGATGTGGATGTTTTAATTCCGGCTGCCCTAGAAAACCAAATTACCGCCGAAAATGCCGATCGCGTGGGAGCCAAATATATCTTTGAAGTGGCCAATGGTCCCACTACCTCGGAAGCCGATCGCATTTTAGACTCAAAAGGGATTCTCGTTTTCCCCGATATTTTGGTTAACGCGGGTGGGGTAACGGTGAGTTATTTTGAATGGGTGCAAAATCGCAGCGGTCTTTATTGGCAATTAAACGAGATAAATGAGCGCCTAAAAGAAAGAATGGTGACAGAAGCCGAAAAAGTCTGGTCTTTCGCCCAGGAATTCGATATGTCTCTGCGTACCGCCGCCTACGCCCACGCTATTGATCGTCTCGGTGAAGCCCTAGATGCCAAGGGAACCCGCGACTATTACCAAAATAAGACGAGAGCTTAAGGTCGGCAGCAGTCAGGAGTCAGGAAATAAATAGGGTGATAGGGTTTTGGGGTGATAGGGTGATGAGACAGCTTCCCCACTTCCCCACACCCTGTCCCCAGGAAAAACTTTTTGCCGCAAACCCTAAATATGGTCGAGCATGATGCCAGTTCAATTATCATTGCCTTTGTATCATCAACTTTCTCAACCAGAGGTGATTGAATACTTGACCAGCGATGGGTCAACGGGCTTATCAGCAGAAGAAGTGGCCAGTCGCTACGAAAAATATGGCCCGAATGAACTGCGATTTAAGCCGGGGAAACCAGCTTGGTTGAGATTTTTGCAGCAATTTCATCAGCCGCTACTCTATATTCTCTTGCTGGCGGGTACTATTAAGGCATTTTTAGGGTCTTGGACGAATGCCTCAGTGATTTGGGGAGTTACCCTGATCAATGCCATTATCGGCTATGTGCAGGAAGCTAAGGCGGAAGGGGCGATTGCTTCCCTGGCCAAGGCCGTAACCACAGAAGCGACGGTGTTGCGAGAGGGACAAACCCTCCGGATTCCATCTCAGGATTTGGTGCCGGGAGATATCGTTTTATTGGCATCGGGGGATAAAGTACCAGCGGACTTGAGGCTGCTGAAAGTCCGCAATTTGCAGGTGGATGAGTCTGCCTTGACTGGGGAATCCTTGCCCGGGTCAAAAGCGAGCGAACCCTTACCCGGGGATACGCCCCTAGCAGAAAGGACAAACATGGCCTACGCAGGGAGTTTTGTTACCTTTGGACAGGGCAAAGGGATCGTTGTGTCCACGGCCAATGCCACCGAAGTGGGGCAGATTTCCCAGTCGATGGAAAGCCGAGTCAGCCTTAGCACACCCCTGACCCGTAAATTTGCCCAATTTAGCCGCACCCTACTCTACACAATTTTGACCCTAGCAACCTTGACCTTTACCATCGGGTTAGGACGGGGGAAATCTTGGATCGATATGTTTGAAGCTGCCGTTGCCCTCGCAGTGAGTGCGATTCCGGAAGGGCTGCCGGCAGTGGTAACGATTACCTTGGCCATTGGGGTCAACCGCATGGCCCGTCGTCATGCGATTATTCGTAAACTGCCCGCAGTGGAAGCATTGGGGAGTGCGACCGTCATTTGTTCCGACAAAACTGGAACCCTGACCGAAAATCAAATGACTGTACAGTCCATTTATACCGAGGGGCAATATTACGCCGTTAGTGGTGGTGGCTATAGTCCCAAGGGCGAAATTAGTCTGATTACCGATGGCAACCCCAGCAGCCCATTTGCAGAGGAATTACCGCCGGCCCTGGGGGATTGTCTGGTGGCTGGTTTGCTTTGTAATGACTCCCAGCTAAAACAAACGGGAGAAGATTGGTCAGTGGTGGGGGATCCTACGGAAGGGGCGCTGATTGCGGCCGCTGCCAAAGCAGGTCTCAGTCAATTGGGGCTATTGTCTTTAACCCCACGATTGGATGCAATTCCCTTTGAATCTGAGTACCAATACATGGCAACCCTGCATGATGGGATGCCTCGTCTGATCTATGTCAAGGGATCGGTTGAGTCCCTGATGCGTCGTTGTTCCCAGATGATCGATCGCTATGGTCAGATGACCGCGCTGAACGTCGAACAGATCGAGCAAGCGGTAGAAACGATGGCAGAGCAGGGGCTGCGGGTGCTTGCCTTCGCCAAAAAAGCAGCCGCGACCCATCAGCATTCTATCGACCATGAGGATATCGAAACAGGCTTGGTGTTTCTGGGATTACAGGGCATGATTGACCCGCCTCGTCCAGAGGCGATCGCTGCCGTTCACGCCTGTCAAACTGCCGGGATTCGGGTCAAGATGATTACTGGTGATCATCTTGTCACGGCGCGGGCGATTGCGGAACGGATGGGCATTAAAACGGCAACACAAGTCTTAGCATTTGAGGGAAAACAATTAGCGCAAATGGATAATCATCAACTGGCCCGAGCGGTGGTCGATGGATCGGTATTTGCCAGGGTTGCCCCTACCCAAAAACTGCAACTGGTGGAAGTACTCCAGTCCCAAGGAGAAATCGTGGCGATGACGGGCGATGGTGTTAATGATGCGCCGGCTCTCAAGCAGGCCGATATCGGCATTGCCATGGGGAAAGGAGGAACGGAAGTCGCCAGGGAATCTGCTGATATGCTCCTCACTGATGATAACTTTGCCTCGATCAAGGCCGCTGTCGAAGAAGGACGCACCGTTTATCAAAATTTACGCAAGGCAATCTCCTTTCTCTTACCTGTCAATGGTGGCGAATCGATGACCATTCTGATCAGTACTTTACTGGCACGAGATTTACCCATCCTCTCCCTACAAGTACTCTGGTTGAACATGATCAACTCGGTCACGATGACTGTTCCCCTGGCCTTTGAAGCAAAATCCGACCGCATTATGCAGTCACCACCACGCAATCCCAATGAACCTTTGATCACCAAAAAACTATTGCGCCGAATTTTGGCTGTTTCATTGTTTAACTGGATTCTAATTTTTGGTATGTTTGAGTGGGCTAAATCGACCACAGGAGATATTGCCGTTGCCCGCACAATGGCAATTCAATCCCTTGTGGCAGCACGGGTTATCTATCTGCTCAGTATCAGCCAATTAGGGATGAGCCTAGTGGACTACCTGCGTCGTCAGTCAACGTCGATTACTAATGCACCGATCCTAATTTTGGGGATTGTGGCTGCTGTTGCCCTACAAATTTTGTTTAGTCAATGGGGGGTGATGAACAGTCTGTTTGCAACGGCGACCCTAACCGGTCATCAATGGCTAATCTGTTTGTTGCCGATGCCGCTCATGGTACTTTGGGCAATTTTTGCCAATGTTATCGATCCTCCTCATTGTCACGGGAAATAACTAATCGTCAATTCTTGACCGCAACTACCAAGACTGGCGGTTTTTATTCCCCTAATTGCCAGGTTATCTCTTCACCCGCTCGTAACGGCACCAGTCCGGATTCGGGAAATGGCAATTCATCGGGAATGCGCCAAGGGGTTTTGTTTAAGGTGATTTGTTCGGTATTTCGGGGGAGTTGATAAAAATCTGGACCGTGAAAGCTGGCAAACCCTTCCAGTTGCTCAATTGCATCGACACTCTCAAAAGCTTCTGCGTACAACTCTAGAGCGTGCAGGGCTGAATAACAACCCGCGCAGCCACAGGAACTTTCTTTGCTGTAGCGAGAATGGGGCGCACTATCGGTCCCTAGAAAAAACTTGGGGTTGCCCGATGTGGCCGCTTGCAAAAGCGCCAAACGATGATCCTCTCGTTTCAAAATCGGCAGGCAATAAAAATGGGGACGAATGCCACCGGTAAAGAGAATGTTTCGGCTAAATAATAAATGTTGGGGCGTAATTGTGGCGGCGACATTGTTGTTAGCAGATAGAACAAACTTGACCGCATCGGCAGTGGTAATGTGTTCAAAGACGACCCGCAGTTTCGGAAATCTTGTTATCAGTGGGATTAAGTGCTTCTCAATGAACACTTTTTCTCGATCGAACACATCAATATCACCATCGGTAACTTCTCCGTGCAGTAGTAGCGGCATATCCAGCTGCTCCATGGCCGCAAAAACGCAATCGCACCTACGAAGGTCCGTCACCCCCAAGTCGGAATTAGTTGTGGCACCGGCCGGGTAGTATTTCACCGCTTTGACAAACTGGGAGGCTTTCGCCGCCATGATTTCTTCGGGACTGGTATTATCGGTGAGATAGAGGGTCATCAATGGCTCGAACTGTTGACCCTCTGGAACTGCTGCCAGAATGCGATCGCGATAGGAGGCAGCATCAGCCACCGAGCGCACTGGGGGCTTTAAATTCGGCATGATAATGGCACGGGCAAACTGACGCACCGTATGGGGGAGAACCGCTTTCATTGCCTCACCATCGCGGAGATGAAGGTGCCAGTCGTCGGGTCGAGTTATTGTGAGTCTTCGCATTGTTCAATCATACTACGGTTAGGGTTCCCAACTCACCCAACACCATAAGCTGCCCGCGTATTTAAATTGCTTGTTGAGATGAGGCAAGAGGCAACAGGCAAGAGGCAACACCTCCCCTTGCCCCGCCGATGTCGGGGGGGTTGGGGTAGGGTCGTTTCATTCTCTGAAATGTCATTCTCTCAAATCCTTATCTGGCAACGTTTTTAGTCGATTTCTCGGAAATACATAGCTGAAAATTTTTAAAAACGTCGTGCTTTGCTTACCTCATAAGCGATTAAAGGTAGCAAAAAAAGAAT
>NZ_JADBVM010000115.1:0-40732 GCF_020244875.1 Microcystis sp. M44BS1 | reverse complement strand
GACCTAGTTTGTAGTTAACTAAGATGGTTAGCTAAAAACTGTCTTTGATTCTTTAACTTGTCCTTGTTATACTCGAAAAAGCTCGGAAGTATAAGAGTTTGTGCTGCCTATTTTTTCGGAAAAATAGGTTGTAATGGGAGACTCTTTGTTTTCCTAGACAAAAATAATTACTTTTTCAAAAAAACACTTTTCTATTTTTTTGTTGGGTATTTTATTCTCTGGAAGTCCCTAAGAGCTACTTTTGTGACTGTTTTCATGACGATCTATTTTTAGAACCTGTTTGAAAAGTTATAGGGCGTTGCTGATTTTAAGTATCAATTGTCCTCTCGGCAATTTTTAAAACCTAGCACTAAGGTAACTTGTGGATAGGAGGCACAATTTAGTATTCATGTCTTGATTCAGCGACACCGCTTTTTACCATCCTCCGATGCTGCCGCTTCTAGGCTGGTAATTGCGGTTTCTGCCGTCAAAATGTCAGGAATATCAGTTAAAATGGCAGTTTGATAAACCTGTTCATTTCTAGCAAATAAATTGATCATATCTTGAGAATAATTAGAAGCGATCGATAATAAAGCTCCAGCAAAAATATAGAGAGGTAAAGGCAAAATAAACCCCTTAGCCCATTGATAAAATTCCACCAACAAAAATAACAAAATACAACCCACAATCCAGACTTTCATCGCACTTTTTCCCCCTATTTTTACGAGAAAAGGTGAGCAAAAAGCCCACCTTTTATTTAACTAATACCAGTGAGAATTTATTCAATCACGGGAGCGATTAACTCGCGTCTTTCCCCCGAAATTACTTTCACCTTACCTTCCTCATCGATATCGACCATGGCCGTATCCCCATCAGAAACCCGTCCGGAGAGAATTTCCTCAGCCAGAACATCTTCCAATAGACGCATAATCGCACGACGTAAGGGACGAGCGCCGTAGGCCGGATTATAACCCTCCTCGATCAAGCGTTCTTTAAACTTATCAGTAACAGACAAAGTAATATTTTGTTCTGTCAGACGTTTAAACACATCCTTGAGCAGGATTTCGGCGATTTCCTTGACCTCTTCCTTATTCAGTTGACGGAAGACAATAATCTCATCGAGACGGTTGAGGAATTCCGGACGGAAATATTGTTTTAATTCCTCATTAACCAGCGATCGAATGCGATTATACTGGGCCTCGGCTTGATTATCAGCAAACTCGAAACCTAAACCACCGCCACCCTTCTCAATCACTTTAGAACCGATGTTCGAGGTCATGATCAATAGGGTATTTTTAAAGTCCACCGTGCGACCTTTGGCATCCGTCAAACGTCCATCTTCAAGGATTTGCAGAAGCATATTGAAGACATCGGGGTGAGCTTTTTCGATTTCGTCGAATAGCACCACCGTATAAGGACGACGACGCACCGCTTCCGTTAATTGTCCCCCTTCGTTGTAACCAACATAACCCGGAGGTGAACCGATTAACTTAGAAACCGTGTGCCGTTCCATGTATTCCGACATATCGAGACGGATCATCGCATCTTCCGAACCAAAGAAATAAGCGGCCAGAGCCTTAGTTAACTCGGTTTTACCTACCCCCGTCGGACCAGAGAAGATAAAGGAAGCAATGGGACGGTTAGGATTTTTCAGACCGACGCGAGCGCGACGAATGGCGCGGGACACCGCTTTAACCGCGTCCTCTTGACCGATGAGACGCTGATGTAGGGTATCTTCCATGTGCAGCAGTTTCTCGGATTCGGTTTCGGTCAGTTTATTGACGGGAACCCCAGTCCAAGAAGCGACGATGTGAGCGATTTCCTCCGCATCCACAAAGGGTTCATCGTTGCCATCTTCGCCTTTTTTGGTGGAAGCGAGATTCCGGATCTGGGTTTTGATTTCCATTTCCCGATCGCGCAATTCCCCAGCTTTCTCGAAGTCTTGACCGCGCACCGCGTCATCTTTTTGTTTGAGAATTTGCCGCAGTTCTTTATCTAATTCCTTGGCTGCTGGTGGCAATTGGGAATTAATCAAGCGCACTCTCGAACCAGCTTCATCGATTAAATCGATCGCTTTGTCCGGTAAGAAGCGATCGCTAATGTAGCGATCGGACAATTTCGCCGCCGCTTCTAGTGCTTCGTCTAAGATTTTTAGTTTATGGTGCTGTTCGTAGCGTTCCCGGAGACCGTAGAGAATTTCGATCGTTTCTTCTACGGAGGGTTCACCGACCATAACCGGTTGAAAACGTCTTTCTAGAGCCGCATCCCGTTCGATATGTTTGCGATACTCATCCAAGGTCGTCGCGCCGATACATTGCAGTTCTCCCCGGGCCAAAGCCGGTTTGAGAATATTGGCTGCATCGATCGCCCCTTCGGCTGCCCCGGCACCGATGAGAGTGTGAACCTCATCGATCACAAGGATGACGTTACCCGCTTGGCGAATTTCGTCCATGATTTTTTTGAGGCGTTCCTCAAATTCGCCGCGATATTTGGTTCCCGCCACTAACAAGCCGATATCGAGGGTGACAACCCGTTTTTCTTCGAGAATGTCGGGAATATCCTTGTTAGCAATGCGTTGGGCCAATCCTTCTGCGATCGCTGTTTTACCTACCCCCGGTTCACCGATTAGGACTGGGTTATTTTTGGTACGACGACCGAGAATTTGGATAACGCGCTCGATTTCCTTTTGTCGGCCGACCACGGGATCAAGTTTACCCTCGCTGGCCATTTGGGTGAGATTGGAACCGAATTCGTCAAGAGTGGGGGTTTTAGTGCGACCTTGGGAAGATGAACCGGCGGCCACTTCGGCGGTTTCCCCTAACATTCTGATCACTTGGGTGCGAACTTTCGAGAGATCCACGCCGAGATTTTCCAGAACCCTAGCGGCCACACCTTCCCCTTCGCGAATTAGTCCTAAAAGGAGATGTTCTGTGCCAATATAGTTATGGCCCAGTTGACGGGCTTCTTCGAGGGAGAGTTCTAAAACTCGTTTGGCTCTGGGGGTGAAGGGAATTTCCACGGCTACGAATCCGGAACCGCGACCGATGATTTTCTCCACCTCCACGCGCGCATCTTTGAGATTGACACCCATGGACTTGAGGACTTTGGCGGCAACTCCCGTTCCCTCTCCAATTAGTCCTAGTAAAATCTGCTCTGTTCCCACGAAGTTATGGCCAAGGCGGCGGGCTTCTTCTTGGGCGAGCATGATTACTTTAATGGCTTTTTCCGTAAATCTTTCAAACATAGCCTATCCATCACCTACACAAGCGACCCTAGATATGCTGATTTTAGCACGGCTTTTTAGTTTAGCCGTCTTTCAGTGATCAGTTATTGGGGATCCGCCTGGAAACCTGCCGATAAGTGGTTCACTCTTGCATAATCCCCTAGGCTCGTGGTCATCCCCATCTCTCGATCGCTTGACTATCGATCGCCCATTTTCAGGTCAAAACTCGAAGTATAAGCAGATTAAATATTACTACCTATTGACAAATGAGTGTATATGTTGTAGGACGGGGTGATATACAGAAAGTTGACCCCTATCGTTACTCTGGAGATTGTTATGCAGAAAGTTTTCGTAATAATATGTAGTTAGGCAAAGAGTCAGAGTTACATAGCTAGACTCATCCAAAGTTAATGATAAGATTGGGACATACACGGAAATGCAAGATCTACTCCTATGTTCTACAAACTTCCACTTTTGCTTACTCCTCAACCAGAAGGAGGATTTACAGTAACTTGTCCTCTTCTACCTGAACTAATCACAGAGGCGGATTCTTTGGAAGAGGTTCTGGAAAATGCCAAGGATGCCTTTGAGGCAGTTTTGGAAACTTATCAAGATTTAGGCAAAAAACTTCCAGTCAACTTGCAAGCCTTTAATCAGGAGTCACCTGCCCTAGTAGAAGCAATTATTTCTGCATGAGATACAAAGAACTAGCTCAAAAACTGAGGAGGCTTGGCTGTGAAGAAATAGAGAGAAAGTCAAAAGGATCACATAGAAAATGGCTGAATCTCTCTAATCAAAATGTAGCAGTAATTCCTGATTGGGGTAGTAAAGACTTAAAGATCGGAACACTTAAGGCAACCATAAAACAGCTAGGCATAGAGTGGAGTGCCTTTGAAGAGGCATAACAAGTCACTACATCCGATCATAAGGTAAACTACTGCTATCATCCAAAGTTAACGGTAATCAGTTATCATTAAGAAAACGCTGGATAGTTAACTTAACAGAATTAACCCCACAATCCCACCAGAAAAGCTTGAAAAACGGGGAACCGGTTATGCCAACCACCTACGATTGCGATTTAATTCTTTGGGCCCAGGATACGGCTCAACTTTTGCGGGAACAACGCTGGGATGCCATTGACTGGGAGCATTTAATCGAGGAAATCGAGGATTTGGGGAAAAGTGAACGCAGTGCGATTGGTTCTCAAATGGAGCGAATTTTGCTTCATCTGCTCAAGTGGCAATATCAACCCCAACGGCGCTCCGATAGTTGGCTGGATTCCATCAATGATGGGCGATCGCAAATTGGTCGCAAATTAGAGGATAGTCCCAGTTTACGGAGTTATCCCGCGCAAATTTTGGATAAGGAATATACCAGAGCGCGTCGAGAAGCCGCCAGACAAACAGGTTTAATCCTTAGCATTTTTCCGGAGTTTTGTCCCTATACTATCGCGCAGGTGATCGAAGATTGGTGGCCCCAGTGATAGCCTTGATTAAAGGTTAAATAATCCTAAATCCGGTTATTAAAGACTGATTATTTATTCTCCCTTTTTGCATGAGTGCATGAGCAGAAAACGGGTTTCTCCGAGAAACCCGTTTTCTGTGCGTTGCTCAACCGATTTAGTATTATGTGACAGTTGAGGGTGCGGAATGTGGGATTGATCGCCCATTTTCAGACCAAAACTCGAAGTATAAGCAGATTAAATATTACTACCTATTGACAAATTAGTATATATGTTGTAAGTCGGGGTAACATACAGAAAGTTGACCTATATCGTTGCTCTGGAAATTGTTATGCAGAAAGTTTTCGTATAATGTGTAGTTAGGCATACCTTCCACCTTCCTACCTTCCTTTCACTTTCAATCTAGATATGAGATGTCAGATTTAACAAGCATTGAAAAGATTAAACTAGAGAAATTGCTCGAAATGGGCAATGGTTATGTGCTTGATTTTTCAAACATAACCTTCCGAGAATTCGTCTTAGAAAATTTAAATATCGATATATATGATGAAAAATATAATTATAGTAGTGGCTCAAAAGCAAATCGATTAAGAGGTTTTTGGAAAGAAGAATCTAATTCTACAGTAGGAAAACTGATAGAAACACTTTTGGAATACTGGAAAACAAAAAAGTCAATAACTCGGAAAGCTATCACCACTGAGGAGGAAAATTTATTTAACGAATGTCAAAAAATTGTAGAAAGATTGCAAGGAGGTAATACAAAGAATCCTAATCAGGATTCTCAGAGGAAGGAGGAATTTTCTTCACTTCGATCCAGTCTTCTGCTGGAATTTGATAACTTTACAAAGTTAATAAATTCGGAAGATAAGAAACAGCGAGGATTTTCACTTGAAGACTTGCTAAAACGTATTTTTTCTCTTTATGAGATTCCAACTCAAAAAAGCTTTAGGAGAAATGAGGGTGGAGAACAAATAGACGGCGCATTTAAGCTTGAAGGCTGGTACTATCTAGTTGAATGTAAATGGACTCAAAACTTAACGGATATACGGCAACTTGATAGCCTTTATGGCAAAATCAGCCGCTCTGGTAAACAGACATTGGGATTATTTTTATCGATCAATGGTTGGTCAAAAAATGTATGCCCCTTACTAAAGCAGAATAATGACAAATCTATCATTTTGATGGATGGTTATGACTTACGATCTGTTCTTGTCGAGCATAATAATTTGGACCTGAAAAATTTACTTATGAAAAAGTTGGAATGCTTAAATTTGGAAGGAGAGCCATTTTACAGCGCACATCAACTATTACAAAATACTATGAACAATCAAATTGTGTAGTGTGATCGCAATCGCCGTAGGGTGCGTTCCCTGATGCAACTTCTACCGCTCCAGCGATCGATTTTGGGGAACGCACCATGCACATTGATTGAAACTGTAAGTGCGATGCCGCCCTTGTGGGCCAAGTTGGGGAATGTTAGCGAAGATTGCCAATGTTTAGGTTAAAATGGAGGGGCAAAAGTGGCAACGGGGTCAGGACAATGACAGTTAATCAACTCCGCTACAGCAAAGAAGAATTCGCTCGACGTGGTAAAGAGATTTATCAATCTCAGGTGCGCCCCCAAGTCGAGGAAGGCAATCATGGGAAGATTGTAGCCATAGATATTGAAACAGGGGCTTTTGAAGTAGCAAAAGACAGCCTCACAGCTTCCGATCAACTTTTAGCCCGATTGACCTATGCTCAAATTTGGTTCGTAAGAATCGGACATCGAGCAGTTCATCGAGTCGGTTTGATTGGGGCAAATTTATTTCAATGATTAATCAACTCTACGCTTGTTTTTGCACAATCTTCTCACTCAATTCTAGGAAGGTGGGACAATATTGGATTAATTACTAATAACCTAATATCTTATAGAGTTTTTCAAAAAGCTTGAGTTGGGTCAATGATCAGGAAACCTAACTATTTTCTAACCAAACGATTAGGAAACAGTTATGTTATGATTTTCAGAGTAAGCCTGAGATGATAAGACACCATGAAAAATCGCATCTTTACTGTTATTTTGTACAAAGAAGATAATATGTACATTGCTGAATGTCCAGAAGTTGGTACAGTAGATCAAGGAGAAACAATTGAGCAGGCGATTGCTGGATTGAAAGAAGCCACACGGCTTTACCTAGAGGAATTTACCTTACCAGAAACATCCCCTAGATTTGTGACCAGTATTGAGGTTAGTTATGCCTAAGCTGCCACGAATCTCTAGTCGGGAGGCAGTTAGATCTCTTGAACGCTTAGGCTTCGAGCAAGTTCGTCAAACAGGTAGCCATGTTGTGATGAAGAAAGAAACCGAAGAGGGCAAAATTGGTTGTGTTGTCCCTGTACATCAGGAATTGAAGGTTGGTACATTAAGTGGAATTCTGAAACAAGCCCAAGTCACCGTTGAAGAGTTCATTGAACATCTGTAAGGTCTGACAAATCACTGCACTCGAAGTGATAGCAAAAGTATTTAGTCCCCCCAGAGAACCCCCTTAGTCCACATAGCACACTTTTCTTTTTTTGTCAAATTTTATGTTAAGAAAGATGTAACTAATGGATAGGGGGACTGTCAAAGATTAACCGTCTTCGTATTCGGGGATTCTCTCTTTTTTCTTCTCGGTGATATTGATGCGGGGGGGATTGTAATCCGGTTCCACGTCATCATCCCACATATCATCCTCGGCCTTATCTTCGTAATCGTCGTACTGAGGACGAGAAAAGCTTTCTGTGCGTTCTGAGCGCGCTTCTCCCCAGTTATCTTCTTCTTCCTCGTATTCTTCCTCATAATAACGAGCTTCGGCCCGTTTTTGCGGTGGGGGAGTGGCGCGCAGGGGTTCTTTTTCCCATTCGTCCTCACTCCAGCGTTCTTCAACGGGTTTAGCGGCCTCAACGGGAGTGCGGAGGGGAATGCCCGTACCTAACTGATTTTCCGGACGAGCAGCGGGAGTATAATAAGCTTCTTCCTCTTCTCTTTCCCAGGGGGGACGACCAATACCCAAACGTTCCAAAACCCCCACACTAACTTGGGTGAGACGTTCTTCGGCCCCTTCAAAGACAATTAAGCGATTCGGACCACTGCTAACCACCTCTTCAATGGCAATTTCGTAGGTACTGATCAATTGTTCGGGGATGAGAGGCAATCCCAGGGAAGCGATGATAATGGAATGTAATTGACCACTAAGGGGATCAAATTGATAATCGCGGACTTTGCCTAAAGGTTCGCCGGTTTCCGTGATCACTTCACTACCGATTAAGGGAGTATAAGCATCGATATCGACGGATTCCAAGACGTTATCATCTTCAACGAGAACCACGTCTCCTGTCTGACTGATGCTCGATAAATACATATATTGAGGCATTCCCGACAGGGAGAGGATATTATCGCGGAGTCCCAGGGCAACTACTTCTCGTTGATCGATATCTACAAGAATATCTTTAACAACGCCGAGTTTTTTGCCTGTATTGCGAGTGATAACCTGTGTATTTAAAAATTCTGAACGTAAGCGACTATTCTCTGTGATCATTTTTTCCTATGGGTAGGCGTTAGGTCGTGGGAATACGAATTAGTGTAGGCTTAATATATAGGGCGAGATCGAGGGTTAATTTAGCGATATTGGCTTAGATCTTAAAGTTCCCTGAGATTAACACTTTTTTTAGCCTTGTTTGGGCGATAGTTTCGGGTGATAGATAGGGTTAAACCCATTTTAGCTAATTCTTTACATTTTTTTAGTAACAACAAAACAGGAGCTAGAGAGAAACTCCCTTGGCTCCTGCTGTCTAGATTCTGATTACATAGTTAAAGACTGCACCTCGGTTTCGATCAGTTTAGCTAAGTCTTGCAGGAAGGAGGCCGCATCGGCCCCGTAGATAACTCGGTGGTCACTGGTGAGATTAACCGTCATCTGTTTTTGCACCCCGAATAAACCATTATTGTGGACGACGATTTGGGGACGGGAAGCGCCCACTGCTAGGATCGCACCTTGGTTGGGGGGTAAGATAGCGGTAAAGCGATCGACTCCGAACATTCCCAGATTAGAAATGGTAAAAGTACCGCTATTATATTCTTCCGGTTGCAGTTGTTTACTGCGGGCGCGATCGACTAAATCTTTCCAACTGCGGGAGAGGGAATAGATATCCATCTGGTTAGCAGAGCGCAAAACCGGCGTAATTAAGCCACCATCGGGCATAGCCACGGCTACGGCCACGTTAATCGCCCCGTGGTATTGAATTCCTGCATCGCTATAGCTGGAATTAACTATAGGATGTTTAGCGAGGGTGTTGGCTACTGCTTTTGCTAACAGGGCCGTCATGGTGACACCCTTGGATTTTAGCTGTTGATAGAGTTGATCCAGTGGGTCGGTGGTGATAGTGTAGCCCACTTGGAAGGTGGGAACCTGTAGGCTAACCGACATATTCTGGGCAACGGCTTTTTGCAGAGTGGTGAGGGGAACAGTCCGACCGACTGGGGCGCTGGTTGGAATCGGGGCTTTAGGAACCGCTACAGGGACGCTGACGGGTTGTGGGGGAGTAATGACGGGAGCGGGGGCGGTGCTGACTTTTCCTGTCGCTTTTTCTACGTCTTCGGCGGTAATTCGTCCGTGGGGACCGCTACCCACTAGGGTTTTCAGATCCACCTTTAATTCTTTAGCCAGTTTTTTGGCCCTGGGAGAGGCGACTAAACGGCCATTATCTTTAACGGCGGCGACAGGGATCGAAACGGGAGGCGGAGCGATTTCTGGGGTCTCTACGGGCTTGCTAGGGGCAGCTGTGGCGGTTTTTCCCTGAGCTTTGGCCAGTTCAATTTCCGCTTCAGTTTCGGCGATATAGGCGATCGCTTCCCCCACGGGTGCTTCCTGGCCAGCTTCGACTAAAATTACAGCGAGATAGCCATCATAAAACGATTCCACGTCCATGTCGGCTTTGTCGGATTCGACCACTAACACCGTTTCCCCTTTGCTGACTTTTTCCCCGGGGGACTTCACCCAAGAAACTATTTTTCCTTCGGTCATGGTGGAACTGAGCGCGGGCATGAAGATATCTCGAATCATGGTGGAGTGCTTCTATCTCTAATGTTTTGAGCCATAGCGCATTTTACCACAGTTGATGGGGTTGGGGCTTTTCAGTTATCAGTTATCAGTTATCAGTTATCAGTGAGCAGTTATCAGTGAGCAGTTATCAGTGAGCAGTTATCAGTGAGCAGTTATCAGTGAGCAGTAATCAGTTATCAGTAATCAGTAATCAGTGAGCAGTAATCAGTGAACTGATAAGCTGTTGACTATCTAAATTGCTCGTTAAGATTGCAGGGGAGCGCCGGAGCTGCGGAGCAGGGAGAAGCAGTTTGAGCATTTGTACTAAAATTTCCAAGACGCGGTTTAAATTCAGTACAGCTTAACTCACATCTGATAACTGAAAACTCACATCTGGTAACTGATAACTGATTACAAAGGGAAAAAGAGAAGGGAAAACGGACCCTTCTCCGTCGTATCTAGACAAAAATTGTTCTAGTTGCCAACATGAACCGGTTGTGCTTGCAGAGATTCGACTAAACCGCGCACGGCTGCCACCATAGCCACTTCATTATCCAATTGATTGATCGCCGAACCAACACCGATACCGGCCGCTCCAGCAGCGATCGCCATAGGAGCGGTGACAATGGATAAACCGGAAGCGCAGAGGACGGGAACCTTCACTGCGTGGGAAATAGCGTGGGCTGCCGCTAAAGTCGGGGCAGCTTTTTCAATCAGTCCCAAAATACCGGCGTGACGGGGTTGACTGCTAGTGCCGCCTTCAGTTTGAATAATGTCAGCACCCTGACTAACTAGAGCTTCTGCTAGTCTCACCTGTTCATCGAGGGGTAGGAGATGGGGAACTGTCACAGACAGGGTAATTTCGGGCAGTAAGTCGCGAGTTTGACGGGTTAGGGCTAAAACTTCCGCCGCTTCAAAAATGCGTCCTTGGGCATAAAAACTATCGAAATTACCGATCTCAATTAAATCGGCTCCCGCGTCCACTGCCATCACCAACAATTCTGGCTCGACGGCCGATACACATACGGGTAAATTTGTCAAGGCTTTTACGGACCCAATTAGGTCAGCATTAGCGGCAATATCGACAAAAGTTGCTCCTCCGGCTGTAGCGGCTTTAACTACTGAGAGAACCTGCGAGCGATCGAAATTATTTAACCCACTGATCACTTTCAGGGCATGACGACGGGCGAAGGCTTGCTGTAAGGCAAAATTGATCATTAATCTACACCTATCTGGAATTCTCAAAAAACATTTTCCCACCTTCTCGCCGATCAGAGGGTGGGATTTGAGAATTCTTAGGGAAATTTTCTTTAATTTAGGTGTTGATTCTCTTGGTTTTTGCGCTTGAGGTTTTGCAGTTGTTGCAGCAGTACCTCGATTTCCGCTTCTAAATGCAGGTATTTCACCTGTTGGTCAGCTTGGTAGGTGGTGCGAATCTGTTTCATGGCGGAGGATTCCTTTGTTAGTACAGTTGTCATAGCGGTATCTATAGAGTGCTGATTATGTTTAATTGTTTCAATTTGTGTATAGTACCTTAACAATGTCTTAAAGAAAACCTTTTTATGGTAGTTTCTCAACTGGCACAGGATGAAAGAGGGGAAAAATTCTTGCAACCAAGGGGATCGGAGTGCGATATACTCAGTCGCAAACGATATTGGCAAGCATGACCATGGTAGCGGTAGCAATTTTAGCAGCGGGTAAGGGAACCCGAATGAAGTCCAGCCTTCCGAAAGTTTTACATCCCCTCGGCAGTCGATCGCTAGTGGAACGGGTGCTTAATGTCAGCGAATCCTTACATCCCCGGCGAAAACTGGTAATTATCGGTTATCAAGGGGAACAGGTGCGAAATACTCTACAGCATCTTGCGGATATCGAATTTGTCGAACAAAAGGAACAGTTAGGCACTGGCCATGCTATTCAGCAGTTAATCCCCCATTTAGAGGACTTTCAGGGGGATTTGTTGGTCTTAAATGGCGATGTTCCCCTGTTGCGTCCCGAAACCTTGCAAAATCTTCTCCAGATTCATAAAAACCATGGTAACGCTGCCACTCTCTTAACTGCTAACCTCCCTAACCCGAAAGGTTACGGTCGAGTTTTTTGTGATGGCAATAATCTCGTTAAGCAGATTGTCGAGGAAAGAGACTGTACCGATGCCCAAAGACAAAACCACCGGATTAATGGGGGTATATACTGCTTTAATTGGTCAAAATTAGCGGCGATACTGCCTAATTTAACCCCCAATAACGATCAAGGTGAGTATTATCTCACGGATGTGGTCAATTTTCTCGATCCCGTCATGGCTGTGGATGTGGAGGATTGTTTAGAAATTAGCGGCATTAACGATCGCAAACAATTGGCCGCCGCCTATGATATCCTGCAAACTAGAGTCAAAGATGATTGGATGGCCGCCGGAGTCACCATTATTGACCCTGATAGTGTCACCATTGAGGATACTGTCACCCTCAGTGCCGATGTGATTATTGAACCCCAAACCCATCTGCGCGGTGAGACGATAATCGCTTCTGGTTGTCGTCTCGGTCCGGGGAGTTTAATCGAAAATAGTCGCCTAGGCAGCGATGTAACGGTCTTATTTTCGGTTATTTCTGATAGTCAGGTGGATTCTGGTTGTCGCATCGGTCCCTATGCTCATTTGCGGGGAGAAGCGAAAATTGGGGCTAATTGTCGAGTCGGTAATTTTGTTGAAATTAAAAAAAGTGACATCGGTAATAAAACCAATATTGCCCATTTATCCTATCTGGGAGATGCCACTTTAGGGGAAAAAGTTAACGTTGGTGCGGGAACAATTACTGCTAATTACGATGGTGTGAAAAAACACCAAACTATGATCGGCAGTGGCACAAAAACTGGGGCAAATAGTGTTTTAGTGGCTCCTTTAAAATTAGGAAAAAATGTCACCGTGGCCGCTGGTTCAACTATCACTAGAAATGTCCCCGATAATGCCTTAGTTATTGCTCGCGAAAGTCAGCGTGTGATCGAAAATTGGGCAGATCAGTTTCAGTCGGTTAATTCTGGGATTTAAGGTAAGAAAACCGTTGCTAAATTCCGAGATTAGAGTCAAGATAAACGGGGAGGGAAAGAAAGAGTGGGTTGAGTACCATTCAACCGGCGTTGCTGATTTGAGATCTGAATCTTCTTGTTTGGGATTTTTAAAACCTAGACCCAAACTAACTTTTGGATGGGTGCAAGGTTGTCATTCATACCTTGATTCAGCAACGCCCTCTCAGATTAACTCCTGTCAGTTCGCCGTAACAGACAAGGCAGTCAGTGATTTTTGTCTGTTGCAATTTATTTTAATTTTCCAAAGTCTTAATTGTAACCACCTGCGGCGGTGTAGAATCAGGTGGATAAATAACATCTAATTGTACTTTTCTTTGAGTTCCTGGTTTTAAATCTAGTTTTAATAAAGGATCTAAAACCTGCCCTGTTCTATGCCATAAATGTACATAACGGGTTTGTTGTTTACCTTGATCATCGCTATATTTTAAACGCACTGTGCCACGGAAAAAGGGAAAGTCTAATGATGGTTTTCTAAATTTAATTCCTTTTTCAGATAGTCTATCTTCTTTTAATGAAGTTTCTAAAGTGATGCTAACTGTCTGATTTTTATTAGTGTTATTAGTTAAAGGTATGTTGAGTTGATATTCTACCCCATAGTTACCATGTGCTTCGTAAGCAGTATCAGGATACCGCACTAGCATTTTTGCGGTTTGGCTTTGTTCTGTTCCTAACCTTCCACCCCGTAAGGTGGCTATGGGATAAGAAATAGTTTTACCTGGTTCGGGAATAGTCAGGGTTTGGGTTTTGGTGTTGTCTGTGAGGTTTGCTTTCCATGTTGCACCTTCGGATATACCTGCGACTCTGCTGTAAATTAATTGACCTCCTTTTGCATCTGGGGGTGTGGGGGTTTTATCTCTTGGTCCTGCAAAGTTACCGTTATTTAATAAGTCTTGCCATTCTTTTAATGTGGGTGCGCGCTCGCTACCATCAGCATTTTTTTTCGCAAACATGGCTAAACTCGCTGCATAAATTTTACCACTGCTATTTAATCGGAAAAAACTGGATCTCCCATTGACAGGTTTTTCTAAATTTCTGACTGGGATAGGATGGTTTAATAACATTTGACTTCCCCCAGCAGCAATGACTATTCTTGCTGGAAATTCTTTTTGACGTACTCCCCGCAAAACATCCGCTACTGCTCTTGCACCTGGTCCAGAAAATGCTTTACCATCGTTATTTTCTATGTAGGGTTGCAAGGTGACAAACGGTGCTTCTGTCATTAAATAACTCGCACCTTGTAAAATGTTAATAGTGATAGGTTTTTGACTGGGATTATGTAAAATTACTCCTATATATAAGGTTTGTAAATCCTTGGGATTGTGGGTATAATGATGAGCAAATAAATCAAATCTGCCTTGAATGGGAAAGTTTAAATGTGCGGCTGGAACTTTTTTGTTATTAGGTGTAAAAGTAGAAAGTAGAATACCTTCATTTTTGATCCATTCTGGACTGTTGCTATTAAAAACAGGTATTTTATCTAAACTACCGGGTAAAGGGCGCACTTCTCCAGTTTGTACAATTTCTTGGGGTGCTGGTTTTGCAGGTGTTTGGGCGTTTACTTGATTTTTCTGATGATAGCTATTGAAAGTTGTACAGCCGATAGTTTGAGTAATCGCTAATCCTGATATGATGATGAATACAGGTTTGAGGATGTGGTTTTTTGCTTGCAAAGTTCCCATAATTTGATTTTTCCAGTAAGTTTGCCATTTGCCAGTTTGCCGTTTGCCCGGAGCATCTCATTTATGCAAGTGAGTAATTATACTTGTCCCTAAAACTGGTTTCTAGCAAGGCTTTCAAAATAGCTTGACATACAACCTGATTTAGGGGTTACAAAGGTGTTTCCGCTCCATACCCCAGAGGAATCCCACTGGCATCTTCATTAAATGTAACATAGAGTACCCAATGGAGACTATTTTCGATACTCCAATGTCTGCGAATCACCTCGGCGTGTTTTTGGGCATCCGCTGCTAAACTACTGATGAAGAAGCGAATTTCTGTAGTAGTTTTATTCCACAATTGGCGGACACTGCGAACTATGACTACTGCAGCTCTAACCAGTAATTTAGATAGGTCAATGGCTTATCAGTTCACTGATTACTGTTTAATGTTTACTGATTACTGTTTACTGATGCTGGTTAAGGTCTTAAATTTGCGCGATGAAGCATGAAATGCTATAAAAATCTCAGTCCTCCCTATAGAAAAGAGTATAAACTTTATGGCACGCACCGAGTCCACAATGTTAGATTTGGGGACAAAAGCTCCCAGTTTTGCCTTACCCGATGTGGTTTCGGGTGAAACTATCTCTCTGGACAGCTTTGCGGCTAAAACCGCTCTGTTAGTCATCTTCCTCTGTGAACATTGTCCCTTTGTTAAACACATTCAAGAAGAACTTACCCGTCTAGGTCGCGATTATGCTAACACCAATCTGGGCATCCTCGCCATTAGTTCTAATGATGTGGAGAAATATCCCGATGATTCGCCGGAAAATTTGAAAAAAATGGCGATAACTCTTGACTTTAAATTCAATTTATGCTATGACGAAAGCCAAGAAGTGGCGAAAGCTTACACGGCAGCCTGTACTCCCGATTTTTTCCTCTTTGATAGTCAGCGCATTCTAGTCTATCGCGGTCAATTGGATGATAGTCGTCCTAGTAATGGCGTACCGGTGACAGGCAAAGATCTTCGCGCCGCTATTGACAAGGTTTTAACCGGTCAACCGGTGCCGACAGACCAAAAACCCAGTTTAGGCTGTAATATCAAATGGAAACCGGGTAATGAGCCACCCTATTATGGTTAATTAACGAAGGGTGTAGGGTGTGGGGTGTGGGGAAATGGGGAAATGGGGAAATGGGGAAGTGGGGAAGTGGGGAAGTGGGGAAGTGGGGAAGTGGGGAAGTGGGGAAGTGGGGTGTGGGGAAGTGGGGTGTGGGGAAATGGGGAAGCTGTCTCATCACCCTATCACCCCAAAACCCTATCACCCTATCTCCTGAATACTGACTCCTGACGACCGACTCCTGACGACCGACTCCGTTATGAGACTATTTCAATAGCGTAACCGATTGCTGGGCTAATAAGGCAGTACCATAGGCTGCTTGATCCTGTTGAGATAAAAGCACGGGAACCCCTAAATGACGCTGGCGAATTATTCTCCAAGTCGGATTTTTTGCCCCACCACCGGCGCTATCAACTCGCTCTAATTTATTGGCCCCCAATTCCTGTAAACGCTGATAACCTAAAGCTTCAATGCGGGCAATACTTTCTAGTAAACCATGCAAAAATTCTAGAGGATTATCGGGGCGAGGAGTCAGTTTTGCGGGTAAAAAAGGATCATTAATGGGAAAGCGCTCGCCGGCTTTTAGGAGGGGATAATAATCTAAATTACTTTCTTTTTGTCCATCTATTGCTAAACTATAATTTCTCAATTCTTCATCAGAAAAAAACTTCTTTAACACTGCTCCCCCCGTATTAGATGCCCCACCAGTTAACCACAAATTTCCTAAACGATGACTATAGATGCCATAGTTACTATCATCAACTTTCTGGCTACTTAATAATTTTAAAACTAAAGTTGAACCTAAAGATGTCACCCCATCCCCTAAAGAATTAGCACCACTGGCTAAAAATGCCGCTATGCTGTCGGTAGTTCCCGTATAAATTAAACAATCTTTCGGGATAGCAAAACGAGTCACTAAATCTGGTTTAATAGTATCGATCGCTGTACCCGGGGCAAAAATTTGCGGTAATAAATTAAACATCGGTAAATTCTCTAACCAATCGGGATAACAGAGATTTTCGAGATCATAACCTAACTTTAAGGCATTGTGATAATCACTAATTCCCAGTTTACCGTGCAGCAGAAATGCTAACCAATCCGCTTGCGAGAGAAAATAACGCGCTTGCGAAAAAATTTCTTGTTCACTCCACCAAAGTAATTTAGCTAAACTAGAGGTGGCACTAATTACGGGATGGTGAGGGGGTGCTATAGCTTTAATTGCTTCTAAAAACGCAATTCCTCGCCCGTCATTGTATAATATTGCCTCAGAAAGAGGATTACCCCAATTATCACATAATAACACCGTCGAGGAAGTACCATTAATCGCGATCGATTTAAGTTCTGAACGCACCGAATCCCCTAGATTATCCAATAAATAAAATAAGGCCTTTTGCCAATCCTGAAAATTGGCATTAGTGAAGGGATAATGAACCTCAGCGACGATATTTTTGCTAGAATCAATAGCAATCGCTCGCGCTCCCGACGTGCCAAAATCAATACCTAAAGATAAACTCATTGATGTCTTCACAACCCCCTCATTCTGGCTACCATTGGGATGGTATCACTCCCCGATTCTTTGAAGGTTGGTACTTCCGAGTCATGATTCCGCAATTAGCCGACGGATTCGCCTTTATGTATTCTATTCAAGACCCAAGGGGCGGTCAAGTCAATAGCGGTGGAGCAGTACAAATTTTAGCCATAGAATCTAATTATCTTTGTCGCACTTTTCCCGATACGGATCAATTTTGGGGAAGTCGTCAGGAATTAGCCATTATCCATTGGGGAAAAACTAACTTAAAAATCCGTCCCCGTCTGCTTTCTCCGTCAGATTTTTTTGAGTCTATTCGAGAAGGTTATCAAGCAACAGCACACCAGCAGCAAGGACGAATTTATGATCCCGTCACTGGAGAAATCTGTCAATGGGATTATCGCATTGAAACTAGGTACACTTGGGGAGATAACAAGCGTCCACCCCAAGCAACAGCAGGAATATTATCTTATTTACCGATTTTTGACCCAGGTTGGCAGATTTTAACTGCTCATGGTTTAGCAACGGGAATGATTACCTATCGGGGAAAAAATTACCAATTTGAGAATGTACCTTTTTATAGCGAAAAAAATTGGGGTTATTCTTTCCCCGAAAAGTGGTTTTGGATTAATTGTAATGCTTTCCCTGAAAATCCCGATTTAACCTTAACCGCAGTGGGTTCTACCCGGAAAGTTCTCCACTGGACGGAATCGGTGGGAATTATCGGTATTCACTGGCAAAATCGCTTTTATAAGTTTGATATCTGGAATTCTCAACTAACTTGGACAGTGCAACCCTGGGGATACTGGGAAATGAGGGCAACTAACGAGGATTATACCATTGTCTTAATCGGGATCAGTGATCATCCTCCCGATCGCGTGCGTGTACCCACAGAAAAAGGTCTCTGTTTTGCTTGTCAAGATACCCTCAAAGGTAAATTGTCGATAAAATTGGCTGATAGTCGTGGTAAAACCATTATCAATGCTTCTAGTGGTCTAGCTGGTCTCGAAATTGGCGGTATTTGGCTATCAGCATGGATAAAACGGTGAGTTAAATCACCATTGCGACGGGAGAATATCACTCTATTCTTGATTGATCGGTATTAAGATGGAGTCAGTTTTTGGTCGCTAAAAAATTGTTTCATGAACCAACCTTCTCTCAATTTTGTTGAGCAATTAGTGATAGCAGAAGTGCAGGAACAGTTAAGGAATTTACCTGCTTCTTTTCGCAAATATCGCTCGGAGATTAAAATCGATCGAGTCATGAATAATGCTATTCAAATTCTGCCCCGCAGTTTCAAAACTTTGGGGGAAAAATATCACGACTATCACACCCGAAGATTAAGAATAAAAATTGCTGTAGAAAGAGCGATCACTGATAGGCTGCATGAGCTAAAATTTTATTATGTAGCGCAGACAGAAGTGGAAGATGAAGAAAATATTCCCACGGAACCAAATTCTGAAAGGTGGGATAGCAGAGGCTGCATCTCAGACAAAATTGAGATGCAGCCTGTAGATTCTCTGGAAAATGCCAGATTTACCAGCTAATTACTTTAACCGTTTCCTTAAATAAATTTGCTTCTAGGGAATCGGGAGAACTTGTCACCACACCGGCAATTAGAGCTTCGGGTTTTATGGCTGCTTGTTTCATACAGGAGGGACAAATTAAGACTTTTCCCCCTTGACTGATGAAATCTACTAACATTGCTTGCAGGGTTTTACCAGTGATACCGTTAGTGTGTTGAGGAATGGTCGTCGCTGCCAGGTGCACCCCTGTAATATTCAAAAAAATAGTGGTTGAGTGACCTTTTTTTAGCATATTGGTAGCGACACCGATTGCCATTGCAGCTCGCCAAGGATCATCGGTGGTTAAATTAACAAATAAATCGGATTTTTGTTGACCGACAGCAATTATTGCTTCGTTAGTTTGTACTGGAGAAAGGGAAGGATTAGCCAAGACTGGGATAGATGTAACTAAGGATAATCCCACAAGCGAACCAAGGGCTAAAGATTTTAACAACATTTTCTTGTCCTCTTGCTGCTGGGTACAATGAAAACATTTTCATTATGATGATTTCTGGAAAATCTTGTCAACAGACAGCCTGTCAAACTTTAATTTTTGTTGCAGATAACAAAAACAATAAGGTGAGATAAGTAGGGTTTGCAGCAAAAAGTTTTTCCTGGGGGCAGGCTTCGGCCGTGAGATCAGCCGAACGGGTGTGGGGAGTGGGGTGTATGATTTTACCGATTTTGAGGGGGTCAATTACCTAATTTTCAGGTAAAAAGTAGCTAAATTTTCCCACCGAACAATCCCATATCTGGTACGTTTTGATTTCAAAAAGACCTAAAGATATTATCCAACAAGGTTTTTAGATTGATTCAGCAATCTCTAATTAAAAATTGCGATGGCGTTTGCATAATTATTCCTGTTTGTTCAGCCACTTGTGACCTAAAAGCCTAAGAGTCACTGATAATTGCTAATTGTTGGTATTGCTGCATAAGTGCGTAAAAGCTGATAGGACAACGAACGGAAAAAATATAGATTGTCAAGACGCGACAAATCGCTATAATCATCCCAGCAGAGGCGATAGTAACCCCTCGATCATCCACTGGTTAATGATCGCTAATGATTAGACAAACTTGGTTTTCTCAAGCGGTTTCGAGACAGCGAACCCGTGATTTTCCCAGTCGATCATTGATCGAGCCTCGACGGGCCTTTTTTTGGAGTTGATCGAACCATGTTGCAAGGATGGATTCAAATCGCGCTCACGATCCTGATAATCGTGGCAATCACCCCCTTTTTCGGGCGCTATATGGCTAGGGTGTTCATGGAACGGAGAACCCTACTCGACCCACTGTGCGATCGAGCCGAGAATCTTCTTTACAGCTTCGTCGGGGTGAAAGGGAAAGAGAATATGACTGGATGGCAGTACGCCTGCGCCGTTCTCTACAGTAACGCGGTAATAGCAGTTCTGGTTTTTTCCCTGATTGCGGGCCAAGGAGTCCTTCCCCTCAACCCGACGGGGATCCCCGCCCCCACTTGGGACACCACGCTACATACGACGATTTCCTTTATCACCAACACCGACCAACAGCATTATTCCGGAGAAACCACCCTCAGCTACGGGAGTCAGATCTGGGGTCTTGGCTACCAGATGTTCACCTCGGCCGGAACCGGTCTAGCGGTGGGGATCGCCTTTATTCGGGGACTGACGGGGCGACCGTTGGGCAATTTCTACGTGGATCTGATCCGAGCGATCACCCGTATCCTCTTACCGATCTCGATCGTGGGGGCAATTGCCCTGATCATCGCCGGAGTCCCGGAAACCCTCGCTGGCCCGGCGATCTTGCCGACGCTAGAAAACCCCAACCTGAGTCAGGCGATCGCCCGCGGTCCAGTGGCCCACTTCGAGATCATTAAGGAATTGGGAGAAAACGGCGGCGGCTTCTTCACCAGCAACTCGGCCCACCCCTTGGAAAACCCGAACGGATTCGTCAATCTGGTGCAGTTGGTAGCGATTCTCTCGATTCCCACCTCCCTGATCTATACCTACGGGATTTTCGCCGATAATCTCAAGCAAGCTCGGTTAATCTATCTAATTCCCCTCAGTATTTTAATCGGCTTTACGATCATCACCGCGATCGGGGAATATAACGGCAACCCGGCGGTTAACTCCCTGCTAGGGGTGGAGCGAGCGGTTAACTTCGAGGGCAAAGAAGTACGCTTCGGTTGGGCGCAATCGGCCCTGTACGCGGTAACTACCACAGCCACCATGTGCGGTGCGGTGATCGCCATGCACGATTCCTTGATGCCGAACGGCGGCTTCGTCACCCTCTCGAATATGTTCCTGCAAATCGTTTTCGGAGGCCAGGGTACTGGTACCGCCTACCTATTTGCCTATCTAATCCTTGCGGTATTCGTCACCGGGCTAATGGTGGGAAGAACCCCGGAATTCCTCGGGCGCAAAATTGAGAAACGGGAAGTGGTGTTAGCCAGTTTTTTAATTCTGCTGGTTCACCCGATCGCCATCCTCATCCCTGGAGCGATCGCCCTTGCCTTTCCTGACTTTCAGGGCATCAGTAACCCCGGCTTTCACGGATTATCTCAAGTTATCTACGAGTACGCTTCCGCCGCCGCCAATAACGGGTCAGGATTCGAGGGACTAGGAGATTCCCAACCCTCGCCGATCGCGATCGCAGATGGAGCAAAACCGACGCTCACAGCCCTTTGGTGGAATCTCAGCACCTCCTTCAGTTTACTGGTTGGACGGTATATCCCGATCGCCGCCCTGCTCTTGTTAGCCGATGGGATGTCCCGCAAACAACCGGTTCCCGCCACCACTGGAACCCTCCGCACCGATACCGGACTCTTTACCGGCGTGACGGCGGGGGTGATTTTAATTCTCGGCGCGCTGACTTTCTTGCCGATATTGGCCCTCGGGCCGATCGCAGAAGCCTTTCAAATCCCGCGGATGATCGGCTAGGAGTTTAGACAATTTATGAGAACGAACAAAGGAAATTCTAAGTCCCCCCGACCGTTGCGAGTGCCGAGAGGTCGCCGGGACGACCGCCGCCATACCCCCAAGGTAAACCGGACAGGTCTCTATCAACGTGCGATCCGGCAGTCCTTCCTCAAACTCGACCCGCGCATCGCCGTGCGTAACCCAGTCATGTTCGTGGTCTGGTTGGGAACGATCGTCACGGCCTTAGTCACGATCAACCCGAATCTATTCGGCACAATCGCCGCAGACAGCGGACAACAACGGCTACTTAACGGCATCATCACCCTGATCCTCTTCTTCACGGTGCTGTTCGCCAACTTCGCCGAGGCCGTCGCCGAAGGACGGGGGAAAGCCCAGGCCGATGCCCTACGCTCCACCCGCAGCGACACAACCGCCCGAAAAATCCTGGCCGACGGCTCGATCGAGTCGGTCAGTTCCACGGCCTTGGGTCGGGGCGATCGGGTGAAACTGGTGGCCGGGGACGTGATTCCCGCCGACGGGGAAGTGATCGAGGGAATCGGTTCGGTGGATGAATCGGCGATCACCGGAGAATCGGCCCCGGTCCTCAAACAACCCGGCACCGACATCGCCAGTTCCGTCACCGGCGGTACGCGGCTTCTCTCGGACGAGTTGACAGTGCGGATCACCCAAGATCCCGGCCAGGGTTTTATCGATCGCATGATCTCCCTGGTGGAAGGGGCCGAGCGCACGAAAACCCCCAACGAGATCGCGCTGACGGTACTTCTGGCCGTGTTAACCCAAGTCTTTTTAATTGTCGTCGCCACGATTCCGCCGATCGGGAACTATATCGCTGGTTTCCTGGAAACGAGCCTCAGTCCTGCGGTGGCGAATACCTTTCGAGCCGGTTCCAGTATCGCCATCTTGATCTCCCTCCTCGTCGCTCTCATTCCCACGACGATCGGCGGTTTATTGAGCGCGATCGGCATCGCCGGGATGGATCGTGTGGCTCAGTTTAATGTCATCGCCACCTCCGGGCGCGCCGTGGAAGCCTGCGGTGACGTCAATGCCCTCGTTCTCGACAAAACGGGAACGATCACCCTCGGCAACCGGCTGGCTGACGAATTTATCCCCGTCAACGGTCATAACCTCGAGGAATTAGCCCGCGTCTGTCTAGCGGCCAGCCTTTGCGACGAAACCCCGGAAGGACGCTCGATCGTTGCCTTAGCCCGGAATTTGGGCGCAACCCCCCCCATCGATGGTCAACCCGGCGAGGCAATCCCATTCTCGGCTCGTACCCGCATGAGCGGCACCGATAGAGACGGCGAGGAATACCGCAAGGGGGCCGTAGAAGCGATTAAAGGTTTCGTCCGTTCTAGGGGTGGTTCCGTTCCCGATACCCTCGATCAGGCCCAGGAAAGGGTTTCCCGTTTGGGGGGAACTCCCCTCGCCGTCTGTCGGGGTAACGATATCTACGGGGTGATCTATCTCAAAGATATAGTGAAACCAGGATTAAAAGAGCGTTTTGACCAATTACGGCGCATGGGTGTGAAAACGATCATGCTCACCGGCGACAACCAGATCACGGCCTCGGTGATCGCGGCGGAGGCGGGGGTGGATGATTTTATCGCCGAGGCTACCCCGGAAGATAAGATCGAGGTGATCCGTCGCGAGCAATCCCAGGGCAAGTTAGTTGCCATGACGGGGGACGGCACTAACGACGCACCGGCACTGGCCCAGGCTAATGTCGGTGTGGCGATGAACTCTGGAACCCAAGCGGCGAAGGAGGCGGCTAATATGGTGGATCTGGATTCTGACCCGACCAAGCTGATCGATTTAGTGACCATCGGCAAACAGTTATTAATTACCCGCGGCGCCCTGACCACGTTTTCGGTAGCTAACGATATTGCTAAGTATTTCGCCATTATCCCGACAATTTTCGCCGCCGCTGGGATCGGTGCTTTAAATATTATGGGTTTGAAAAGCGCTCAATCGGCGATCGTCTCAGCCCTGATCTACAATGCCCTGATTATCCCCGTTTTGATTCCCCTAGCACTTAAAGGCGTTCAATTTCGCCCGCTCACCGCTGACCAACTATTGCGGCGCAATATCCTCATCTACGGCGTGGGGGGCATGATTGCGCCGTTTATTGCGATTAAGATTATTGATGAGATAATTTCAGCGATCGGGTTGAGGTAATGGCAAAATCTGCAATATTTAAGCCTAGTTTATTCGGATTGAAGCACTCGAATCGGGATTTTACCCAAAAAGAAACCTGGGGTAAAAATCAATTTAATTCCTCATTTCCAGCTTCTTTGTGCGCTTACTTAGATGGGAAAGGACTGAAAAATGTATATCTGAAACTCGATGAAAATTTAAAAATTCAACCTGCGGAGTTAAGTACAAAAGAGTTATACGGTCTAGCTCCCGATTCCGATAATTTATCTTGAATGTCGGGGTAAAGACCCTCGCTTTTAGAGACGGGATGAAACCCCGACCATTACAAAACAGCACTTCGACAAGCTCAGTGACACGAAGCACGACATTTCGACACATTTCGAGGGGCTTCGATGTAAAGGCTCAATGTAAAGGCTCAATGTAAAATCTCAGTGTTCACATTTCGACAATCTCAGTGTTCACTAAAATCTTGACAATCCGATGCTCTACAGGTTAAAATAAAATAAGTTGTTTGAGGTCGATAAACAATGATTGTCTTAGAAATGAAAGCCGTGGTCAAACCAAGTCAGTGTTCTGCCATTGATGAAGCTATTCGTACAGTACAATTCATCAGAAATAAGGCTTTAAGGCTTTGGATGGATGCCAAGAGAGAAGACAAAATCGATAAATATTCTCTCAATAAATATTGTGCAGTTCTCGCCAAGCAGTTCAAGTTTGTCGATACTCTAAATTCTACTGCTAGACAAGCATCGGCCGAACGGGCATGGTCAGCTATTGCTCGTTTCTATGACAATTGTAAGAAAAAGGTTAAAGGTAAAAAGGGTTATCCTAAGTTTCAGAAAAATAATCGTTCTGTGGAATACAAAAACTCTGGGTGGAAACTATCGGAGGATAGAAAGAAAATAACTTTCACAGATAAGAAAAACATTGGCACGGTTAAACTAAAAGGAACCAGAGACTTAAACTTTTACCCTATTGACGAAATTAAACGAGTTAGGATTGTTAAACGAGTAGATGGTTATTATGTCCAATTCTGTCTTAGCGTTGATATTCGGGAATATGCTAAACCCCTAGAACCAACAAAGAAATGTGTGGGATTGGATGTAGGCTTAAAAGTTTTCTACGCTAACAGTGATGGGGAAACAGTAGAAATACCGCAATACTATCGCCAAGCAGAAAAAAGATTAAACCGACTGAATCGGAAGAAATCTAAAAAGTTTAGAAAAGGTCAACCCCAATCAAACAACTACCAAAAAGCTAGAAAGAGATATGCTAGAAAGCATTTAAGAATAAGTAGGCAACGTAAAGGCTTTGTCGAAAAAGAGGCATTGCGCGTCATTAAATCTAACGATTTCATCGCTTACGAAAACTTAAATATTCAAGGCATGGTAAAAAACTCTAAACTAGCTAAATCTATTAATGATGCGGCGTGGTCAACTTTTCGACAATGGTTAGAGTATTTTGGCTTTAAATATGGTAAGGCTACAGTAGCAGTGCCGCCTCATAATACCAGTCAGGATTGTTCTAATTGTGGTCAAAAAGTCCCTAAATCTCTATCTACGAGAACCCATGTTTGTCCCCATTGTGGCTATGTAGAAGATAGAGATATTAACGCCGCTATCAACATTCTCAAAAAGGGACTAAGTACCGTGGGACACACGGAAACTAATACGCTTGGGGAGAGATTCCCTCTGGTTTGGTTGGATACGTCCTGCCAGATTAAGGAAACTCAGTGAACCAAGAATCCCTCGCTTAAGCGCGATGGGAGTGTCAATTTACGCTTTCGAGAGTCAATTTAGAGGAGAAAGCAAAATGATCACAATCGATTTATTCGCTGGTTGTGGTGGTTTATCTTTAGGGTTCCAAAAAGCGGGGTTTACTATTGTGGCTGCATTTGATAATTGGATACCTGCTATAGATGTCTATAGAAATAACTTTAGTCATCCGATATTTAATGTCGATTTATCTAGAGAATCTAACCAAGAAATATTGGCTCAATATAATCCTGAGATTATTGTCGGTAGCCCTCCTTGTCAAGACTTTTCCAGTGCCGGTAAGAGAAACGAGGGTTTAGGACGAGGGAGTCTAACGCTCACATTCGCTGAAATTGTCACTAGAGTAAGTCCCCAATGGTTTGTTATGGAAAATGTGGATAGAATTGAGAAAAGTAAAATACTCATTCAAGCAAAACAAATTTTTAAAAGCCATGGTTATGGTTTAACTGGAAAAGTTATTAATTCTTGTTACTGCGGAGTTCCTCAAACTAGAAAAAGATATTTTCTGATCGGTAAAATGAAGGAAGAAGACGATTTTTTAATCGATGAAATCAATGGAAATCTATCAAGTAAACCTCTGACTGTATTTGACTATATGGGCAAAGAATTAGATATAGAATACTATTATAGACATCCTAGAAGCTATCAAAGAAGGGCGATATTCAGTATTTATGAACCTAGCCCTACTATTCGAGGAGTAAATCGACCAGTTCCCAAAACCTATCGACAACATCCCGGTGATGCTTGTCATCTTCAGGAAAAATTAAGACCGCTAACAACGAGCGAGCGAAGCTATATCCAAACTTTTCCTAAAGACTTTATTTTTGCTGGAACAAAATCTAATCTAGAACAAATGATTGGCAATGCGGTTCCTGTTAATTTGGCTAGATATGTGGGCCAATGTATTCTTAACTATGAATTGAAAAAGGGGAAAAAGATAACCGATCGACAACTACAGCTAAGTAAGTGGTTATAATTAAATTGAAAATAGATTTTGTCTTTGATCCCCCCTTAATCCCCCCTTGATAAGAGGGGTGCCTGATAATTTTTAACGCCTACTTACTTATTTTCTTGATTTACTGGCAAAAACAAATCTCCCAAAAACTCTAATTCTTATGAAAGCATCCCTTAGAAAACACCGATTTTTCTGGTATATTTTCTTAAATTTCTGTCTAACAATTCTTTTCTCCTCCATCGTTCAAGCTTCTACGGGAAGCACTATCGATAGGGGGCAGGCCTTCGCGTTAACCCTTTTAGGATTAGTCGCCTTTGCTTTATTTATCTACCTATTTTTTGTCATCTTTATACCGGAGAGGTTTTAATTATGAGTTTTGCACGCGAGGCCGGTAGAGCCATCCGTTCTACCCTAGTTCTCTGGGTGATCACTGCGCTGATCTATCCTTTCTCGATGATCGCCATCGGTCAAATTCTTTTTCCCTGGCAAGCAAACGGGAGTTTAATTACCAATAATCAAGGTCAAGTGGTGGGTTCGGCTCTAATTGGGCAACCTTTCACCAGCGATCGCTATTTTAATAGTCGTCCGAGTACCACCGCCTACAGTACGGCCGATCCGAAAAACGATCCTAACAAGATCCTGCAAACCGGAATTTCGGGCGCGAGTAACCTAGCTCCCAGTAACCCTGTATTAATCGATCGCATTAAAGGAAAACCCGATCCTGATCCAGCGAAAGCTATAGAGGGGGAGATTCCTCGATTAGAGAAAGCGGGAATTAAACCCACCGCCGCTCTGGTATATACCTCTGGATCGAGTCTCGATCCCCATATCACCCCAGAGGCCGCCAGAGCGCAGATCGAGCGGGTGGCGCGGGTGCGGGGATTACCGACGAATCAAGTAGAGATACTGATTATCAAAAACACCGACGAGCGCTTTCTCGGCATCTTTGGCGAACCGGGGGTTAACGTGCTGAAACTGAATCTGGCTCTAGATGCGATCGCCAATACCCGATAGGCCTCTGATACTAAATCCTATTTAAGTAGGGCTTGCTGAATAAATCTTAAAACCTTGTTGGATAAGGCTTTTAGACTTTTTTTCCCTTAAAAAGTGCCGACCATTGGAGGGATCGGGGGTAAAATCCCTGGACTTTTTCCCTGAAAATTAGGTAATTGACCCCCTGAAAATGGGTAAAACCCCACCCCCACCGATTTTTTACCTGATCTTACCTTGAGATTCACATTTAAAACCTTGATCTCGCCAAGCTTCTAAATCAACGGAATTTAAGGGGATAACTTGCCAACAGGGGGGAGAGATTAATTGTCCGACAAAAGCCCAAATTATACTTCTAGTCACATCTAACCCAGTTTTTAGCTTTGATTCGTGATTACCCGGCACACCAATTTCTCTGACTGCATCGATTTCTACTGCTATACCGTGGGATTGCAAGTGAATTGCTGCTAACCATTGAGCGCGAGGTAAATGAGTCGGAGAGGTGACAACTTTTACTTTATGTACTCCCCATTGTTTTAAAATTGGCACAGCAAAGAAAAAATTGCCGAAGGTAGAATTGGCACACTTTTCTAACCAGACGTTAGTTTTTGGCGCTTTTGCTCGTTCAAATAGTAATAAAATACAGGGGTCTTTCGAGCCTTCGGAAATCAAAATCGGTATATTGGGGTATTGCTGGGCCAGATTAGCTGCATAAATTTCCCGACGAATGCTGCCCCCCAAAACTAAGATGGCATCAACGGGTTTTTGTTGATTAATTGGCCAGCGGATGGCTAGATTAATCGCTAAATTAAGGATAATAAACCCAAAAACCAGAATCAGAGTTAGTTTTAACCATCTTTGCCAATGCCGGTGTTTACGCGCAACATTTTTCGGTTTTTTCGCCATTGTTTAGAGATGGTGTAACAATTGTACTTTGATAATTTTTTCTGCGGGGTTGAGTTTGACTAATTGTGAACCTGTCCCGTCTTTACCCGTAACCATCACAGTTTCCACCTCTAAGGGTAGTTTTCGCTCCTGATTGGTACTTAATAACACTATACTCCCCGGCCGCGCCGCTACCATGGCCGCTAAACTATCCTGTTTGTTAACGAATTGTAAAGCAGGTGAACCAAGATCGCCTAATTGTGATAAACGTAAATTCTCGATCGCCAGTCTTTTTCCGTAACCTAATCCCGAAATCAGCAGCAGATTTTCCCGATGAGGGAGAGAAACACAACCAGCTAGATGTTCCCCGTAGCGCAACCGCAAAATTGCTAAACCCTGGGCAGATTTACCCATCATTGGCAATAATTCCTCGCGCACGGGATAACGCAACACCCGACCGCTACTGGTGGCGATCGCTAAGTCCAGGCCCTCGTGAGTAAAAATAGCACCATATAGGCGATCGTCTTCTTTCAATTTCATCAGGGACAAACCCCGACTACCAACCCCCTCTAATTCATTGATGGGAAGTCGCTTTATTCGCCCCTGTTGACTCAGTAAAAGCAATTCTTGATTTTTTTGAGGTTCTGTGAAGAAAAATTGATTTAACACCGCTTCTGACTCTTTTTGGGCGGTTTTGGTCAGCAGACTGGAGATTAACACCGGTTGATTCGCTTGCGGGGGGACTTCCTGGATAGCAATCGGGTAAGCTTTGGCATTATCGAGGATAACTAGGAAATTTTCCCGTTTTTCGATCGCCTGTTGATAGATAATTAAACCCCGGTCCGGCGCTCGCTCTTCCGCTGTCGTCCAACTAATTTTATCTTCGGCATCAAGCAATAAAATCGCATTTTCTGGGGGTTCTTGGGGCGTAAATAGGCTTAAACTCGGTGCATTCTCACTCTCAGACTTTTTCTTAACTTTATTCTCCTGTTTTTTAACTTCTGACTTCAAAGAGGGTGTAGGGTGTGGGGTGTGGGGTGTGACCCCCCCTACCCCCCCGACATCGGGGGGGTGTGGGGTGTGGGGTGTGGGGAAGGAAACCTCTTTCATCTGTGGGGGTGAAAATTTTTTCATCGGGACTGTCTCCTGTTTTTTAACCACAGAATCCTGTTTCTTCCCTGCTGTCTCCTGTTTCCTGTCCCCCGACTTGCCGGTGCGAATTTTTGTCCGTCTGCTATCGGCGAATTTTTTCTTTAAAGAGCGCAATTCTTTTTTCAGAGACTTGAGAAACTCCTGACGGTTATGGAGGAGAGTTTCCAACTGTTGAATTTTTGTTTGTAATTCCGTCGCTTCCGTCTCTAACTTTTGTCTTTCCAAACCAGTTAAACGACGCAGAGGCATAGCCAAGATAGAATCAGCTTGTGCGTCACTAATGCCCAATTCTGCCTGAAAACGATACTTAGCCGTCGTCCCATCGGGAGCATTTTTGAGAATATCCACCACTCGATCGATATTCTGCAAAGCTAATAATAAACCCTCGACTAGGTGTAAGCGATCGCTGGCCTGTTGCAACTCATCGCCATACTGACGGGTGAGAGTTGTTTCTCGAAAGCGCAAGAATTCCTGTAAAACTTCTTTTAAAGACAACTGCCGGGGTTGATTATCGACCAAAGCGAGGATAATCGCCCCAAAATTAGTCTGTAGGGCCGTTTGTTGGTATAAAGCGGCCAAAACCTGCTGCGGTTGACTTTCCCGCTTTAATTCAATCACCACCCGAATGCCTTCGCGATTGCTTTCATCGCGGATATCGGCAATTCCCTCCAATTTCCCTAAATTAACTAATTCGGCGATTTTTTCAATCCATGCAGCCTTATTCACCTGAAAAGGCAACTCAGTAACCACAATTGCCGTCCTTTCCCTTCGGCGCTTGCCCTCAATGATAATTGTTTCAGTTTTCGCCACTCCGCGCACGGGAATAATCCCCCTACCGGTGCGATAAGCCTCCCGAATGCCGGTATCATCTAAAATCTCGCCTCCCGTGGGAAAATCGGGCCCAGGGATAATTTCTACTAACTTTTCCTCGCTTAAATCGGGATTATCAATCAAAGCGATTAAACCTTCCACCACTTCCCCTAAATTATGGGGAGGAATATTAGTCGCCATCCCCACCGCAATACCTGAACAACCATTAAGAATCAGTATCGGTAACTGAGCGGGTAAAACAACGGGTTCCTGTTGAGAATTATCAAAATTACTGCTAAAATTAACGATAGCTTCGCTAATTCCCCCCAAAACCGCCTGATCACCGATGCCGGCCAAACGGGTTTCTGTATAACGCATGGCCGCCGGGGGGTCGTTATCGATCGAACCAAAGTTACCATGGCCCGATAAAAGTGGGTAACGACTGGAAAAATCCTGTACCATACGAACCAGTGCCTCGTACACTGACTGATCGCCGTGGGGATGATATTTACCCAAGACATCCCCCACCACCCGCGCACATTTACGAAAAGGGCGATCGGGAGTTAAACCCAGTTCGTGCATAGCGTATAATATGCGACGATGCACTGGTTTTAGTCCATCGCGTACATCCGGCAAGGCTCGCCCCACGATCACACTCATGGCATATTCTAGATAGGATCGTTCCATCTCTTGGTGTAAGGCCGTGGGTATAATTTGACCACTAGCTAAGAAATCCAGTTGTTTGGCCATGAGTCTCTCGTTTTCAATCTGTCTAGCTGTGAATCATAAGGCATTTTGTCCGTTTTAACCTTGTTTATCCCTGAGCATCCCTATGACGACTGTTTTGATTGTAGAAGACGACCCGATTAATTTTCGCGTTTTTGCCAAAATTTTGACCAAACGAGGTGGTCTAGAGGTTAAAGGGACCGAAGACGTGGAAGAAGTGCTTCGTATTGCTCGGGATAAGGAAGCGGACGTGATCTTAATGGATGTCTCCCTCTCCCATAGTGTCTATGAAGGGAAAGCGGTAGATGGCATTAAAATCAGCCAAATTCTCAAAGCTAACCCCGAAACCGCCGATTTACCCGTTATTCTCGTCACCGCTCACGCTATGGAGGGCGATCGAGAGAATTTTCTCAAGCAGAGTCAGGCCGATGGTTATATTTCTAAACCGGTGGTTGATCACCAAGCTTTTGTTGAGCAAATTTTGGCGATTATCCCTCGGGATTCAGTCTAAGCTTTGAGTCTTCTTTTGTTAGTATATCAGTATTGATATAGGGTGGCTGCTTTCAGTTTACCCCTAACAGCTATCTCCCTAATCCGCCACTCTGCCATAGATGGCGTAGGCTCGATCGAGCGACCAGGCCCACATCTGATCCCCTAGGGAAAAATGCCACCATTCCCCCTTATGTCGGCTAAATCCCGCCTCCTCCATCACTTTAGCTAATAAAACTCGTTTTTGATGATAACTCTGTTCTCGTGGGCTTTTTGCGGCGATATAATAATCGGGATGCGATCGCTCTCCGATCTCATCGATTTCTCCTCCCATGTCGATGGTTTGTCCCTTCTCATCCACTAGGGTAATATCGATCGCCGCTCCGGTACTATGGGGTGGCGGGGTGGCGGCATTATCGCTGGGAATTGCCCAAATAGTGTAAACTTCTGTTAAAATCGCTTGACTTTCTGCCTCCGATAGTTTCTCTTTGGCTAATCCTCTTGTGTCTAGGAGAGTCTGAAAAGTATAATCGACCATAAATTGTTGCACTTCGATCGGTCGATAGGCATCAAAAATCAAAATTTGCCAACCGGGTTGATAGACTTGCAGACGGTTTTGAGCGTCAATCAGGGGATTTAACACCCCTTGTCGCAAAAAATAGGGAGATTTACCCCGATAATTAGCTCCTAATTTCTCGTAAGCATGGGGAGAAGGGATAACAAACTTATCTGCGGGTATAGGTACTAGGGGTTCCCCACATTCACGAATAGGAATTTTTTGGTAGGGTTTCATCGCGTCGTCGGGAAATGGTAATTTTATTGATGGTCAACTCGATCGCCAGTTTACATAAACCCGTTATTCTTCCTCCTCATCGGTTGTAGGGAATTTCATGCTGGCCCAAGTTAACTGTTTTTGTGGGTCTTTTTCCGGTTCACTAAAACTCTCTTTGAGTTGTTCTTTCACCTGAGCAATATTGCCACTTTGAGCGGCATTCTTTAGATCATAGACATAACGAGCATTTTCGATCGCTTCCTCTTTACTACGAGAACTAGACTCAAAGCATTTTTCTAGGTCTTTGTAAATACCCTTGCGAGAGATTTTGAGAAAATATTGACGTTCTGTATCGATTAGTTTAGCCAATAATTCTAGGTGCATGGAATCCTCGGCACAGATATCCGCGAGTATATCCCATTCTTCACTCCCCAAAAGATTATTATCCGCTCCCGGTCGCGGGTCTTGAAAAGTTTCTCCTGTCACTTGTTTATAAATCTTTGGTAATTGGTCATCAAATTCGTGCTTTTCTTCCCTCCAAATCCGGCGAATTTCGCTGAGTTCCTCCGTGGTAATTAGGGTAATATCTTTCATCTCCTCTGGGGCATTAGTACGCACGCTCTCCTGAGCCTCTAATACCCTTCTCAGCCAATATTCCCGCCATTGTTTAGTATAAGGGCCCGGTATGGGTTCGATCGATATTTCTCCATTTAAGTTTCTTTCAAATAATTGTACTTTCCCAACAAGACGACGAAAATCACGTCTCTCTCTATCATCCAAAAGGTCTAATTCATTTCTAAGTTCTACGAGCGGTTGTAACCATTCTTTTTCTTGGTCATTCTGAACCATCATACTCAGAGATGTATCTTTATCTACCAAAGTACAAACCCAACAACCAAAACGGGAACTTCCACAGCTAGGACTGGAAGTATCTACCACTAGGGGGCATTCATTATCCGCAGTCGCTCCTCGATACATTGCTAATAATTCTTTGTTATCTCCTCCCCAGGGATTTTCCCACTGCATTAAGTACATCCATACTTCATCAGTACGCCAATCTTCGATCGGACTATAAACGAGAGAATTGGGCATATTTGCATTAGGACTCAAACGCTCGCGAAGTCTTTTAGCTTCTAATTTTTCCATCACCTTAGCACGACGAGAGCTTTCTGTTTTGCGGATTCCCAAAACTAATATTGTTTCCCCACAATTTCTGATGACTTCACGAATAAAGTTATTAGAAGCGTTAATTTTCAGTCTTCCAGTACACCAACGAAATTTCAAACGGGGAGCAGGATAACCCTTACCTATTAATCCACTCCAAAAGCGATCTTCCACAGCAGGATAGAGTAAATGTGATTTAAATGGCATTCTGTGAGCTTCTGAAGCTTTTTCCAGCTTTTCCATTGACTTTCTAACCCATGCAGAGACAATGGGGTTTTCAACCATTGTGTCGGTGGTGATGACATGAATAGTTTTTTGTCGCTTCTCTAATGGTAAGGCAGCGATCGCATTCCAGATTAACTGTAAAACTGCTGAACTATCTTTTCCCCAAGAAACACCAATAATCCAAGGAATCTCATCTAAACAGTAGAGCTTTTGTACTTCTTGAGTCAGTAGTTTAATATCTTCTACGAACTCATCAATAGTACGATTCGGTAATAGAGAGGTTTGGATTGCGGTCATTACATATATACTTTTAAAGTTCTCCTCTCTATACTCTATGTCTAATTAGTAAAACCTATCAATAGGCACAGGAAAAGAGAGAAAAAGCAAAACTGCTCAATCTCTGTTTGTGATTTCAGAAGGTATATAAGACTGAATTGCTCTAAATCTACTCGAAACTAGATTAAAGATATACCAGTTTTCTCTTGTACGGCATCTCTGGCGATTTTAAACGCTTTATCGACTGCTGTTGTCTGTGTAACTATCTTTTTAGCACCAGCATCATCAATCACGATACTATTTAGCCATAAAGCTGAGTCACGGGTATAATCCAAACCTGCAAGTGCTTTAATTAGAGCTTCTCGCTGTAAATCAGTGAATTCTTCGCCAAAAAAGATGAAATGTCCAATGCGACTGAGTACCTGAAACCCAACCGTATTAAAATCCACACGCTGTTGTCTGAGATCGTATAAGTTGAGATTGACCGTTTGAGATGCGGGTTGTAGCAAAAGTCGCCAAGTATCGTTATTTTTGGCGAATTCTGTGTAAAAAATCTTCAGTCTCTCTGACATCAGCAAAAATTCACTCTTGCTTTGACGAAAATGAGATTCTATAACTGGTTTTCGAGATGAACCAAAAAGAAATTCAGCGACGCCGATTCTTAACTGACTCATAGTAAACATATATTTGGTGTCTTTTCCGATAGTACGAGAGATTTTATCAATCCGTCCATTGAAAATGACTAAATCTTTAGTAATTGTCCGAGTCAACTTAGCAAGAGGATCGGTAACGTCGAAAGCAGCCAATAAAGCAGGAGGGATGGGTTTATTTTTGGCACAATCGGCAAAATCTTGATGAATTTGATCCATATCTGCTTCTTGAACCACCAGCACAGTTACGCTGTCGTTACGCAAGTCAGGTTTTTCAGGTAAAACTTTTTCGATCGCTTTTAACCGATGTTGACCATCAGTAACATAAAGTTCTACATCTATTGGCATAACAGCATAACCGAATTTGACTGGACCTGCACCATAGGTAAAAACTTTGATCGGTGTATTCGAGTTAAAGATGAATGGGGGCAAAATATACTGGTCCGTATCTAGCAAATACTTTGCAATCTCGTTAACGTGCTGACGAATGAGCGGTCTGTTCATGACTTCATCCGCGTTAGACTTATTCTTTTTGGAATCAGCACTCTGTAATTTTGCCAATTCAATCAGCAGACTACAAGGTAGAGAAAAAACTAGATGAGTTCTTCTTCCCTGTTCGTACACATGACAATTAAAAACTCTCGCTCCTGATGTGGCCGAATCAGCGAAAGCTAAACTCTGCGCTTCATCTTGTCTTTGACAGTGTACAATGTCAGCAGTGGAACGGTAGCCGTCGTCATTGACAGCCGATGTGATCTGAGTCATAATTAACCTTGAAAAAATGTCCAAAAACAATTAAGTACATACAAACGTCCGAGAAGTCCTACTGCAATAGGTACTTATCGGAATTTTTGTTTATGTACTGAATCTAGTTTAAAGAAAGCTTTTAGGCTTGTCAATAGCCCATATAAAGTTAAAATACCGTTTTTGCAGTCAAGATATGGACTGATTTTGGTTTTTGCAGTCGAAAAGTGGATTAATAGGTAAAATTCATCGGGGTATAGGTAAGATACCCAAAACAGCGATCGCATACTACAAAACTTATGTACTATGATCAACCCTTAATCCAACTTTAAAAACCCGCTCCCCACTCCCTCCTATACCTTTTAAAGAGGATTTAGTATCACTTTCCCGGGTTGAGGGTTTAAGTCCAGTTAGGGATTAAAGAGTAACTCCACCGTCCACGGGTAAAACCACCCCTGTCATATAGGGGTTGATAATCAAACTCAATACTGCTAGGGCGACTTCTTCGGGTTGCCCTAAATGTTCGACAGGTAGAGCAGAAACCGCCCATTTGCTCAGGTCGGAGCGTTCCGAATCACCTTGACTGGTCCAGATGCTTGTATCTTCTATTAATCCGGGGGCAACAACGTTAACGCGAATAGGAGCGAGTTCTAGGGCGAGGGCGCGTCCAAATACGGCTACGGCACTATTAGCGGCGGCTATGACGGAAATTCCGCCCATTTTGGAATATTTGAACATAGTGACGCTGGATGTCAGGGTAATAGAACCGTCCTTGGCCAAAGTTTTCAGGGAGCCACGCACTGCTAAAAAGGTTGCCCAGAATTTCTCCATACCTCCCCGGGCCGTTTCTGTGGTCATTTCAGTTAATAAGGCTCGCGGCATATTTCTGTCTCCCAGAGAGGTGACTACTAAATGGTCAAAGTTGCCAATTTCTGCAAAAAAGGTATTAACAGAATCTTCTTGTAAAAAATTAACAGTTTTGGCTTCAATTTCCCCGGAAATTAGGGCAACGGCGGCAGCTAATTTCTCTTGAGAAGCATGGGAAAGCACCACTTTTGCCCCCAGGGAGAGCAATTTTTCGGCAATCGCTAGGTCAATCCCGGAGCTTGCACCAATAATAACGACTTTTTTACCCGATAAGGAATCAAACATTTTTTTGTCTCCAAAAATTCAAGAAAAACTGACAACTATTACAGTATATTGACTGGTTTTTGGGCAGCAACTAACCAATAAGTTATGACCGAGGAACTTAGCAAATTATCGAGAGGCTTAATGTTTAAATTATAGGTTTCTTCGTCTAATTTTCCTGATTGCAATTCCTCGGTTAACCAAGACTTAAGATGGCGAAAATGTCTGAACCAGCACTCCTCCGTCACCTCGACAAATTGAACATCTTTAAACCCTGTCTGTTGATAAAGATTTTGATACTCTGCCCTATCTTTGACCGTGTTTGCTTGGGGAACTGTCCAATCCCCTAAAAGTTCCGTTGTGGCAAAACTCAGATCTGAGAGAATTAAGGTTCCCCCCGGCTTTAATACTCGCCAAGCTTCTTGGAGAAATTGCTGTCTAGTATTAAAATAAAAAGCCGCTTCTACACAAATAATTTGCTCAAAAGAATGATCGGCAAAATCCATCTCTACTGCGTCCATTAACAGAAATTTACCCTCGGGAAAATTCAAGAGACTTCTGGCAATTTGTGTCGGAGAAATGTTAATCCCTACAATTGCTGTCAATGGATAATATTTGAGAAGATAATGAGTAGTTGCTCCTAAACCGCAGCCAACGTCAAGAATTGTTCCCTGTTTGTTGGGAATAAATTCTAAAAGTTTCTCCATCAGAGTAGAGGATGCTTCCTGTTGATCTTGAGTATGGGAGAGCCAATAACCGACATTAAAAAACTCTCTTTCACCATAAAACTCTCGAATCGAAGGACTACAAATTAAATCATCGAATCTACTAATCCATTCATTTTTATCCATTGTTAAAATCACTTAACTCTCGCGACAAAAAACTACATTAGTCTAACACGATTGGGCTTAGTAGAGCGGGAAGTGGGTTATAGCAAGGCTTGCCCAACTGGTGTTAAGGTGCTAGATATTGACCGCGTGGCTGAGGCGATAGAAAAAAAAGAGCCGCACCTTTTCCCTTAGATACCGATAAATTTCCCTGAGAGGTTCAACTAACAGCCCAATTTAATGGTAAAAAAAGTTTTTATCAATTAACCTATAACCATCAATCTATATTATCATATCTGGTCAGGGACAGAAGTTATCGCTTTTGAATTAGGAATGGGGAGCGGAGAACAGGGAAGGAAACTGGCGTACCTGATGACTCTGAATACCGCTATAAGTGTCACCGATGGGAGTGCGGGTAAGGTGAGGATTTGACTTGAGTAAGACGGCAATATATGTTACTATCACAGGGTAATCGCAGCTATCTTGAAAAAGCTGCTACTCAAAACTAGGAATGACCATGAATTATCCTAATAGCGAACAAAGTAAAGCAATCCCCTTCTTTGCTCGTTTTTTATCTGCGGACCAAGACGAGGCTCCGACTCCCGATTCCCCCCCTGATTCTGAACCCGCTCCCGTTTGGACTTGGAAATGGCCTTCTGACTGGGAAGATAGTTAATTAATTTAAAGATTGCTTTCAGTAATTCAGACAGAAATAAACTGCCGCCATAAGTCAAGCAGGAGTAAGATTTATGGCGGTTTTTTGTTGTATTTAGGGTTTGCTAAACAAGTCAATTGGCCGGTGGAGGCAGCAGTGCTTACTTAAGTTAAAACTACTCTTCAGCAATTTCGACTTCTTTGGGAGCAACAGGTTCTTCGGCAGTAATTTCTACTTCAATAGCCTTTTTCAGGTTAAGTTTTAGAACTTGAGAAATTGGTAAACCTTCCACCTCATTGATGAGATATTCTTGAGTTTCTGTTTCACGACGCTTGAGATAGACTGTTTTAAGCAGTGCCTCAATGCCATAACCCGTCACAATGTCGCCAATAATGGTAGAGAGGCCTAAGACCCCAAGTCCACCAATTAGTCCCAGTGGACCGCCTAACCCAAAAAGTGCGTAAATCATAGGATAGGCAGTAGTGCTGGAGGCGGCAACAGCAATAATAAAAATAATGCCGGGAAGTCCAAGAGAAGCAAGTTTTTGAACAACTTCGTCCAGAGAAATTCCCCAGGAGACAAGTTTTTTGTTGATTTCTGTGGGATTAATTCCGAGAAAATCATTGGGAATGGCCGTTTCAGTAGTTTCCGTCATTGATGAGACTCCTAAAATCACTAAGTTGGATTGGTTGGTCGGGATTTCAGTCATATAAAATCCATGGTAAGGCAAAAGAATACAAATTGGCTGTCTAGCAATCAGATGCCTTGCAGCATTCTACATTAGTCTTCCCGTTCACACAACTTGTAGAAAATCGTCAGTTCTTAGATTAAATCCTGTTTAAAAGATAGAGGAGATTGGGGAGAAACAATTGATAACTGAGTTTTTAAAGTTGAATTGGCAGTTAACCATAGTCTTAAAAACGGGTTTGGTATCAAATCTCAAGGCAAACTTTTAATTCTTCAGCTAAAATCTGGACATGGGGTTCCACCATAATCGAGACATGATTTCCTAGGACGAAATGAATCTCAACTGGCTCTGTAGAAAATTCACTCCAGCCTAAAGAAGAATCCTCGCAATCTCTAGCTATTAAATCTTTATTTGGATCATCAGCTAATTCCTCACCGGCCCGTATAATCGTAATTTTACCCGGATAAATCTGTTTAGGGAGATAATCAATCAGACATAAACAGCTAGTTTTATAGGCTTGGACAATTTTTTCAAGCTGCCTAGTTTCCGCATTGGGGGGAAGCATATTAGCCAGTTTAAAAAAGTTTAAGGCGTATTTTAATTGTTCCTCCACTGTTAAGACTTGAAGAGTTTCATAGGAAATATCGATGGTTTTATCTAAATAAACTTCGATACCTTTGCTGACTTCAGCTAACCACCGCGCATGATCCCAATTAATATAATCAAGCAAAATTTGTTTGTCTTTATAGGTGGGTGCTGAAGAATCAATGATTGCTAGTAATGCCACTTGTTCACCCTGATTAACCAACTGTTGAGCCATTTCAAAAGCCACATTACCACCGTAGGAATGTCCTCCCAAAAAGTAGGGTCCTTGGGGTTGTAAATCCTGCATGGCTTGAAGATAAATACTGGCTATATCCTCAATGCGACTGATTTCTCCAAACTGTTGATAGAGATCATTTTCAAAACTGTAGAAAGGTTGATCTTTTCCTAAATAACGTCCTAAATGGTAAAAATAAAATGGTCGTCCTCCAGCGCCTGGAACACAGAAAAAAGGCGGCTTTGAACCCTGGGGTTGAATAGGAACTAAACAAGACTGGTTAGAGGAATCTGCATCGGTTTGGATAATGGTCGCTAACTGTTCAATAGTTGGGTTTTGAAATATTGTAGTTACGGCAATTTCTTTGCCTAACTGTTCTTTAATTTGGGTGATTAAATAAGGAGCTAAAAGGGAATGGCCACCGAGATCAAAAAAGTTATCCTGCACGCTAATTTTGTCAATCTTTAGCACTTTTGACCAGATTTGCACGAGGTTTAATTCTAACTGATTACGCGCTTCAATAAATCTGTCTGAATCACTGGTGTTACTGGGAGCTTTTAACGCACGGCGATCAATTTTTCCGTTAGCTGTTAAAGGGAAAAACTCCAGCAGCACAAAAGCACCCGGAACCATATAACCGGGCAATTTATCGCTAAGAAATTGACGCAAATCGCCACTTGTTAGCTTTACTCCTAGCTTAGGCACAATATAAGCAACTAACTGTTTTTCCCCCGGATTATCTTCACGAACAATCACACAGGAAGACTGTAGCGCCTCATTTTGACTAAGTACAGCCTCAATTTCTCCCAATTCAATGCGGAAACCGCGAATTTTTACTTGATTGTCAATCCGTCCTACATATTCAATATTACCATCGGGTAAATAACGCGCTAAGTCTCCTGTTTTATATAATTTTGACGGCCCATTGCCCCCCTTATTAAGGGGGGTTGGGGGGATCACTTCATCCTTCTCAAAAGGATTAGGAATAAATTTTTCTTGGGTTAATTCGGGACGGTTAAGATAACCTTTGGCTAATCCTGCACCAGCAATATGTAATTCTCCTACTACACCAATCGGGACAGGTTGCAGATTTTTATCCAGTAAATAGATTTGGGTATTGGCAATCGCTTTACCAATGGGAATAGTTGTCGCTGTAGAAGCTACGTTTTCCACTAAATACCAAGAAGAAAACGTTGTATTTTCCGTTGGACCATAGACATGAAGCAACCGTTGTGGCGCACCTTTTTCTAGTACCTCTTGT
>NZ_JADBVM010000114.1:0-17050 GCF_020244875.1 Microcystis sp. M44BS1 | reverse complement strand
GTGGGGTGTGGGGAAATGGGGAAATGGGGAAATGGGGAAATGGGGAAATGGGGAAATGGGGAAATGGGGAAATGGGGAAATGGGGAAATGGGGAAATGGGGAAATGGGGAAATGGGGAGAATAAATAAAAATAATCTCCTGTCTCCTGAATCGGAGTCTCCTGAATCGGAGTCTCCTACCTCCAGGAAAAATTTTTTCAGCAAATGTTAACTAAGCTGTTGACTATCGAGAGTCTTTCTCATCAACCGGATTCACAAAAACGAGATGCAGCCTGATATAGTGAGAGGTCGGGATGATGTTTATCAAGCAATTTTTATGTTAAAAGCTGGAATCGTGGGACTGCCAAATGTGGGTAAATCGACCCTATTTAACGCTCTGGTGGCTAATGCCAAGGCCGAGGCCGCTAATTTCCCCTTTTGTACCATTGAACCGAATGTGGGTGTGGTATCCGTCCCCGATGAACGTCTGGAGGTTTTGGCTAAAATCTCCAATTCCGAGAAAATTGTGCCGACGCGGATTGAATTTGTCGATATTGCCGGATTAGTCAAGGGTGCGAGTCGCGGGGAAGGATTGGGTAATCAATTTTTGGCTAATATTCGGGAAGTGGACGCGATCGTTCATGTGGTGCGCTGTTTTGATAATGATGATATTATTCATGTTTCCGGTTCCGTGGATCCGGCCCGGGATATCGAGGTGATTAATCTAGAGTTAGCTCTGGCGGATTTGGGACAGGTGGAGAAGCGGGTGGAACGTTTACGCAAGCAGGCGAAAAATAGCAAGGAAGCCGCCGAAGAATTAGCTATCCTTGAAAAAATCCTCATTTGTCTTAATGACGGTATTTCGGCGCGAAAAGTGGATTTAAACAAAGAGGAAGAAGAATTAATTAAAAATCTCGGTTTATTGAGTCGGAAACCGATTATTTATGCCGCTAATGTTAGCGAAGATGATCTGGCCACGGGTAATGATTGGGTAGAAAGTGTCCGTCAAATTGCCCAACAGGAACAGGCCAAAGTTGTGATCGTTTCTGCTCAAGTGGAATCGGAATTAGTGGAATTGTCGGAAGAAGAAAGAAAAGATTTTCTCGGTTCTTTAGGGGTAGAAGAAGGGGGATTAAAATCTTTAATTAAAGCTACCTACGAGTTATTAGGACTGCGTACCTATCTCACCACTGGTCCCCAAGAAACCCGCGCATGGACGATTATTTCTGGTATGAAAGCACCCCAGGCAGCCGGAGTTATTCACTCGGATTTTGAACGGGGTTTTATTCGTGCAGAAACCGTGTCTTATCAGGATTTAGTTAATAGTGGTACGATGAGCGCAGCCAAAGAAAAAGGTTTAGTCAGAAGTGAAGGCAAGGAATACATTGTTCAAGAGGGTGATGTTTTACTATTCCGTTTTAATGTTTAGCTAAAATGAGTCAGGTGGGTGGCACTCACCTGATCAAAAGGCTGAACAATAGGCGTTATCAATAGCTGTAGGGCTAATTCCAGAATTAGCCCTACAATAGGCGTTATCAAATTGAAATATGCTCCAAATTTCTGTCATCAACAATCTCTCAGCTTTTTTTACTTACTTTGGTTAACATGAAACTGAATTTTTTATCTCTTGACATACTCTAATTTATATTCTATAATTAGGTATAGGGGCAAGTTCTTGTTTAATCAAGATGGCGATTATCTCTGTCCACTAAAAGACTGGTTTGCCAGGAATACAGTCGAGGCTAAAAATAGTCTATCTATTCAACAACCCGCAACGGAAACCGTTCAAATCAAGCGCAGTAAATGAAAGAGCAAGGATTGTTATTTTCCGAAGACAGCCTGTTACCTGAAAAACTACCGCAAATTCAGGAATTAAGACCTTCTAACAATCTTTCGGCAGTTTTTGAAGAGTGCCATAATTATATTTACGCCAACGAAGGAATGCTCAAAGACAAGATTTTTCACGAGATGGTTAAACTAATCATCATCAAACTTCATGATGAAAAATCTGCCAAGCAATCTGTAAGTTTTGGCGTTACAGCAAGTGAATATAAAGCCATCGTCGCCAATAATAAGTCCGATGAATTTATGTCGCGTCTCAGTCAATTATTTACCTCAATCAAGAATCATTATCGGGGATTTTTCACCGATGACACATTCAAGTTAAAACCTTTGACTCTTGCTTATATTGTAGGCAGGTTACAGTACATTAATTTAACTAAAACATCTGGCGATATAAAAGGTGAAGCCTTTCAGACTTTTGTAAATAGACACCAGCGTGGAGATAGGGGAGAATTTTTTACCCCTCACCCAATTGTACGCCTTGCGGTTGAAATGATAGACCCCAAACCAAACGAAAAAATTATAGATCCTGCTTGCGGAAGTGGTGGTTTCTTAATTCAAGCAATAAACCATGTTCGACAAAATAACCCGGAGTTTAATATAGCAACTTTTGTGCAAGAAAGTATTACAGGAATTGAATTTAATCCTGATGTCGCCCTTTCGGGAATGATTCGTTTAGTTTTTGAAGGTGGCACAGGTTCAGAAATTATCTGCACTAATGCGCTTATCGAAAATGAAAAATTAAATAATTCCTTTGATGTTATCTTGACCAATCCTCCTTTCGGAAATAAAGGCAAAGTAGAAGACCAGAAAATTCTTAAATCATATATTCTTGCCCGAAAATGGCATAAATCAGCGTCCAATGGTTGGGAAGTTTCCCCAACCGTTTTAGCGGGTCAGTCGCCCGATATTTTATTTATTGAGAAATCTATAAAATTATTGCGGGCAGGTGGGCGCATGGCGATTATTCTGCCCGATGGTTTATTACAAAATATCTCTAATGGACCGATTCGGCATTGGTTGCGCTCCCAAACAAAAATATTAGGTGTTGTTTCCATACCGCCGGAAGCCTTTGTACCCTACGGCACAGGAATCAAGACATCACTTTTGGTGGTTCAAAAATTACCAGCAAACAATGATTCTTGTTTTATGGCACAAATCAAAAAAATAGGCTATGACGTTAAAGGACAAACAATATATAAGCGCAACGAGTCGGGAGTTATAGCCCGAACAAAATCAGGTTTGCCAATAGTTGACGATGATATAGATGATATTTCTCAATCTTTTAGGTCATTTATCAATGGCGAATTTGCACAAAACAGCGATTGTATTTATACAGTTAAGAATACCCTGCTCAATTCGAGACTGGATGCCGAACATTATTTACCCAATGACCAAAAATTATTAGAACATCTGAAATCTATTGGGGCGAAACCTTTAGGTGAAATTGCCGATATTTTGAGAGCTGCGGCTGATTTTCGTTTAGCTAGGGATAGTGAAATTAGATATATCGCTATTTCCGATGTTGATTACCGTACAATGCAAGTTGTTTCTCAACAAATAATTAAGGCACATGAGGCCCCATCTCGCGCAACTTATAGATTGTACAAAGGCGATATTATTACAGCAATTTCAGGAGCAAGTACGGGAACACCACGCCAAGCAACAGCCCTAATCACAGAAGATGAAGAGGGGGCAATTTGCTCAAATGGATTTTCAGTATTAAGAAATATTCAGGGAGTCGAGCCTTTGTTTTTATTAGTATATATGCGAACAGACTTTTTTTTGCGTCAGATTAAAAGGTACATGACAGGTCATGCTATTCCTACTATTTTAGTAGATGATTTGTCTAAAGTTTTAGTGCCTATTCCACCCAAATCTGAACAGCAGAGAATAGCAAAAAGTATGGCTGAAATTCAAGCAATTAGAAAAGAAGCGTTAAAAGCAAGTGAGAATGTTGTTAACCAAATGAGTCTTTTACTTGGCCAATTTGAGTAAAGCAAAAAGCAGGTTAAGCTTAGAACAAGTCTTAAGGTGGTTGATTTATCCCAACCTTAAGACAGGACTAGAATACTTGGGATAAATCAACAGGGATTCTCAATTAGCTTGGGAAATGTGGGTCGCCAGGGCCGCCGATTGTAGGATGGGGGTAGTGGTGACGGAATCCGTCGCTAGGGTAAAGAGAGGATTGGAAAGGATACCAGCTAGGGAAGTCGCCACTAGGGAGAGGACAATACCCACCTGTAGGGGACGCATCCCGGTAAGAGTCCAATTGATAACGGGGTAATTTTTCACCGCATCGGACATCTCTTGGGGTTCCTTGACCACCATCATTTTGACCACACGAATATAGTAGTAAATCGAGGCCACACTGGTGACTAAACCAACGAGGACGAGGGCATAAAGTCCCGCTTGCCAACCGGCCCAGAATAGATAAATCTTACCAAAGAAGCCCGCTAGAGGCGGAATTCCTCCTAAAGAAAGCAGACAGATGCTTAAACAGAGGGTTAGTAGCGGATCTTTCTGGTAGAGTCCCGAATACTCAGCGATCTGATCGGTTCCAGTTCTGAGAGCAAAGAGAATCACACAGGCAAAAGCCCCTAGGTTCATGAACAGGTAAATTAACAGATAGAAAATCATGCTAGAGTAACCCGCGTCAGTACCGGCGGTTAAACCAATCATGACAAAACCCGCCTGACCGATCGAGGAATAGGCTAACATCCGTTTCATGCTAGTTTGGGCCAAGGCGACCACGTTGCCCAGGATCATGCTCAAAATGGCTAGAGCGATAAAGATAAACCGCCATTGTTCGCTCACTAGACCAAAAACCGTCACTAATAGGCGAATTGCTAGGGCAAAACCCGCCGCTTTGGAACCCACCGAGAGGAAAGCGACCACGGGAGTGGGTGAACCTTCGTACACATCAGGAGTCCACTGGTGAAAGGGAACCGCCGAAATTTTGAAGGCGATACCGGCAATCACAAAAACTAATGCGATCGCCAAGGCCAAGGACTGACCACCGTTAACAGCGGTTAATTTTTGGGCAATGGCACTTAAACTGGTTTCACCTCCGGATAAACCGTAGAGAAGGGAAACACCATAGAGGAAAATCGCCGAACTAGAAGCTCCAATTAACAGGTATTTTAAGGCGGCCTCGTTCGATCGAGGATCCCGCTTCATGTAACCGGTCATTAGATAGGAGGAAATACTGAGCATTTCTAGGGAGATGAAGATCATCACCAATTCACTAGCACCGGATAGGAACATTCCCCCGATAGTCGCGGTGAGCATAATGGCTAAAAATTCCGCTAGGGAGGTTCCCGCTTGTTCCACATAACGCACAGACATCAGCACTGTGGAGGCGGTAGAAAGGGCAATAATCCCCCTAAAGACGATACTGAGATTATCCCCCTCAAAAGCCCCTAAAAAGGCCACTGGTTTCGGATTGTCCCAGGTAAAGTAAAGGGCAACCACGGCAGCGAGCAGACCAGCGATCGCAACGTAGGGCAGCCAACTTCTGGCACTCCGTCCCACGATTAAATCGCCGATTAAAATCACCATCAGGGTAATAATCAGGATTCCTTCGGGCCAGATAACGCCGGCATTTAGCTGACTGGCAACAAGACTAGAAAAATCCATATTGATTGAGGTTAAAGGAATTTGAAGTTAAAAAAGGCTTAATACAAGCTTAGGGCATTTGATCAGCGATTCAGTGATCAGTTATCAGTGGTCAGTGATCAGATGTGAGTTTTCAGTTTACTGATCGCCGCTATTGGGTTAAAATTTCTAAAAAACCAGATAAATTTGAGATAATCTTAGCTTTTATCGTTATTATAGTTGTCTCTTGTCTTTTTTATCCTCCTGTCTCAGAGTCTCCTCTGCAAAGGGAAAATCTTTGATTTTTGCAGCCGAGCTAATTTCTGGTGGTGACAACTTGTCACCGAAATGTATCCACGTTAACAGGGAAAAAGTGAAAACTCAGGAAATCATGACATAGACTGGCATCGTTAGTTGTCGTTGAAGGATTCTGGTAAAATCAGGCTAGGGGAAACACCCGAAAAATCAATTGTTTTTGAGCCATCCGCTTGATTTTTTTGTGGAAAAATTTTCTAGTTCGCTCAATCCTTTTCCTTTAGCGATCGCTTGAATGAGTAACGAAACCTATCTCAATCATCCCACTTTCGGTCTATTATACAGAGTGTGTCTATTAGAAGAACATCGGGAATTATTCACCACTCTTTATGCCCAACGTCTTTTTTTTCTGGTGACGGTGGGACCCAAAAAAGTCTCTTTCGATCCGATTAGTCGTTCCGATGCTCGTCTTTTAGTGGAAAACCGGCTGCGAAATTTGCGCCGGGGCAGTAATGTGCAAGAATTTAACAGTCTCAACCAAACTTATCAACAAACCTTTTCAGTCTAGTTCATGACGATCGCTAGTCGTATCGAGTCCATCCGTCTTACCCTACCCCCCTGCACGCGTCTGATTGCCGTCAGTAAACAGGTATCGAGCGATTATATCCGTCAAGCTTACCGAGCAGGAGTGAGAGATTTTGCTGAAAGTAAGCTACAGGAAGCAATCTCGAAGCAGCAAGAACTAAAAGACCTGCCAGATATTTCTTGGCACTTTATCGGACATCTACAGGCAAATAAAGCCCGCAAAGTCCTAGAATCTTTTGATTTAATCCATTCCCTCGATAGTTTAAAATTAGCCCAAAGACTCGATCGCCTGGCCGGGGAATTAGAGATTAATCCCCAAGTTTTGCTACAGGTGAAAGTTGTCCCCGATCCCGATAAGTTCGGTTGGGACAAGGCCGAACTCTTAGCAGCTCTTCCCGCTTTAGTCAACTGTCAACAGCTAAAAATTCAAGGTTTGATGACAATTCTGCCCCAGGGATTATCGGCTGAGGAAAAGTTAGCCGCCTTTGAAAAAACCAGCGATTTAGCCCAAATAATCGAGAATAGCTCTAGTTTATGCCTGCCCCATCTATCCATGGGGATGTCTAACGATTATCCCCTGGCCGTCAAGGCCGGAGCCACTTTGATCCGGGTGGGAACTGGTATTTTTGGTGATCGCATTTACTGAACCATCGGCGTAAATTTACAGAAAAAACCTCTAGAAAATTTAATAATCCGTGACAATATATCTTAAAATTACAACGTTCAGTCTAGAAACTGGTGGTTAGAAATGGGGAATGGACTTTTTCCCAATCCCTGAAAACTATCCCCTGATACCTGATAACTGAAAAGAGGGAACTAACCGCTGCCTCCAGACGACTAAAATGACGAACCCTTAACAAAATAGTTCCCCTGTACCAAATGAGAGCAAGGATTGTTAAAGGCCAATAAATAACCCCGACTCTAGACAAGACCACCCAAAAAAATCTTTTGAAGGACATTAGACTGTGAACAACATTTTTACCAAGCTCAAAGATTTTGTCGGTATCTCCGAACAACCAGAAGACGAAGATGAAACCGACTACGAAGAAATGAATTGGGAACAGTTTTCCCCCCAAGAGAAGGATCAAAACGAAGAAGAAGAACCCCTTAATCGTCGTCAACGCGAACCTTTAAATCTCAATACAGCCACATCTATGGGACTCAACAGAAGCAACGTGATCGGTATGCCAGGTATTAACAACAATAATGCAGAAGTAGTCGTGATCGAGCCCCATTCCTTCGAGGAAATGCCCCAAGTTATCCAAACCCTGAGAGAACGCAAATCGGTGGTTTTAAACCTCAACGTCATGGATCCCGAAGAAGCACAAAGAGCCGTGGATTTTGTCGCCGGTGGCACTTATGCAATTGACGGTCATCAAGAACGCATCGGTGAGAGTATTTTCCTGTTTACCCCCAGCTGCGTTAAAGTTAGCACCCTTTCCGGAACTATTCACGATATCGCCGACAACCCGAAAATGGCTCGTACCGTTTCCTCCGCACCTGCTTGGGGAGCCGAAAGCAGTCGATTAGCTCAATGAATCCTTCCATAGTCCTCTCGTCAGGTTTGTCGAAGCTAGAAATCGATCGATTATCGAGAGGAGGCGTTTTTTCTTGGTAGGATAGCTAAATCTCTCTTTTTTACTTTTTACTTTAAAAAATACTGTGTCTATTCGTTTAGGAATTATTGGCGGTGGCGTGATGGCTGAGGCCATTCTCAGCCGTTTATTAAAAAAAAATATTTATAGTCCCGAAACGGTGTTAGTCAGTGAACCCCAACCCCAACGGCGCAACTTTTGGGTTAACACCTACGGAGTACAAGTCAGTCAGGATAACCGGGAAGCCGCTAGAGCAACTGAGGTGTTAATCTTAGCGGTAAAACCGCAAATTTTAGAGCAAGTAGTGAATAGTTTGCTAGGAATACCCGAAAAACCCCTAATTATCTCGATTTTAGCGGGAGTTACCCTCAATCGCTTAGAAATGGGCTTTCCCGATCGCCCAGTAATCCGGACGATGCCCAATACCCCCGCCACGGTGGGACAAGGGGTGACAGCGATGGCGGCCGGTCGTCATGCGGAACCGGAACATCTGGCCGTAGCTAGAGATATTTTTACTGCGGTCGGTTCGGTGGTGGAAGTTCCCGAGGCTTTGATGGACGCGGTAACGGGATTATCGGGATCGGGCCCGGCATTTGTGGCCCTGATGGTGGAAGCTTTAAGCGATGGTGGTGTGGCGGCTGGATTACCGCGAGCGATCGCATCTCAATTGGCCCTAGAAACAGTTTTAGGGACGGCAACCCTATTAAAAGAATCGGCCATACATCCCGGGGAATTAAAGGATCGCGTCACTAGCCCCGGAGGAACTACGATTGCCGGGGTGAGACAATTAGAAAAAGGCTCTTTTCGATCGACAATTATCGAGGCAGTAGTGGCGGCCTATCATAGATCTAAAGATTTAGGGCGTAGTTCGGACAAGTAAACCTTTTCGCCACAGAAATACACCGTAACCCAATAGCGTTAGGAAAGCACACAAAGCGATCACCGTGCCAGCGATCAGAGCATTTGTCCAACCGTAGGATAACTCTAGGGCATAACTACCCGGTGCTAACTTGACGAGTATAGTTCCATCCTGAGCCATTTCTAGGGGTTGGGGTTGACCGTTAACGGTTAACTGCCAAGCGGGATAATAATAAAGACGGATTCGCAGGGTGGCAGGTTCTTGAACTTCTACCTTTAATTTTCGGTGATAACTTCCCCAATGTTCGACTTTCACTTGCCCTTGACCACTAACCAGGGAAAATTGCGGTTCTCCAATTTGGGGAACCGGAAGGGGGGTATTGGCAGTGAAAGTTAAGGGTAGTCCCGAATCGGAATATCTTTCCTGGACAAAATCTGGATAATTGCCCGATACTGGTAAGGGGGGGCGGTACTCGGGAACGTCGATCAGTTTATCTGGCAAGGGATCATTAAGAATAGTTTCTATCCAAGGACGGATAAAGACTTTGCCTTTGCCACCACTATGAAGGGCAGGATAAGCATAAGTGTCTTTGAGACCAGAACGCAGGTTAAAAAGAATAATCAGGGTAATGAGAGTTAAGCCCAAGAATTTCCAGAAATAACCTCCTCGCAGCAGTCCATCAATAGCTACACCGCACAGATAAGCGCCGGCGAAGAATAATAATGACAGGATCCTGTAGGGAGTTTCTAGCTTTTGCAGTGGTGAAATCGATTGCCAAATCCAATTTGACCCTGGACTGACCAAGAATAAAACCACTAACATTACTGCTACGGCGTAGATAATATTTCTTTTTTGCGCTGCTGATTGCCTCTGGCTCAGATAGGCGATGAGCGCGAGAGTAAACAAACATAATAATTGCAAAAAAAGTTGATTACGAAAGTTTTGACTCAATAACTCTAAGAAATTGATATAATTACCCGAAAAGGCAAAGACGTAATTAATGTTGGTGAAGGGCTGCTCTAAAACTGCTGGCAGTAGGTAAAAAGCGGCCATCGCCAAACCTAAAGCCATAAATGTAAGAGTGACAAAAACTTGTCCGAAAGAATACCGTCGCCACAAAGATAAAGTATACAAACCTCCAGCGATCGCATAAATGAGCAAACTGGGTGTATGGGTTAAAGCGACCAGCATCCAAAAGCAAGCCAGAGCAATTAGCCATTGCGGATATATAATCGCCCTATCAATCACGAATAGACCGATAGGAATCCAAATTAGAGCAAATAGACTCGCTAACCCTCCACCATTAAGCAGACCGAAAACAAAGGGAGAAGTCATATAAAAAACAGCACCCCCGAAAGCTGCTAAGGGATGCCACTGACTGCGACCATAGAGATAAAAGGCACTTCCGATCAGAAAAATCCCTAAAGAAAAAACCGTGCTAATCGCCTGTTCGCTATTGAGTCCAATTAGTTTAAAAAAAGAGGCAATGTAATAGACAAGAGGTGGATAGAACACAAAGGTGGGGCTACCGTAACCGAAGTTAGTTCCTGCTAACCAGCGAGGATAGACAATACCTTCTCTAATCTGTGCGGAAAAATGCTGAATCCAAGTAATATGCCAACGTAAATCGCCCAATCCATTTAGTCCATGACGGATCATGCGAGAATTAATGACAATTGTGGCCAGTAAGATTAAAACAATTGCCCCTACATCCCACCAATATTTCGGGACAAAAGGGGTTTTGCCAAACAATCGCCATTCCGATGTATATCCATTAGTTGGCATAATTTCATTCTCTTAAGTTTTGTTTATACTACGCTTCGGTGTCCTAAAAGTCAAGAAAGCTATGGTCTGTAGTTAACGATAACCTAACAGTGCCAGACATTAAATCGAGATAATTTTCAGCCTTGTCTTAACGTTTTTTGTTCCTCGCTTTTCGAGAACGTTTGTAGGCCGATCCGATCCAATCACTACAACTATGACTCATCGCACCTAATTCTAAACCCAGGAAAATAGCGATCGCTACCCGGGGATACTGTTGCCATAATGCGATCGCTTGCTGCGGCCACAGTCGCCAATCCCAGTCTATACCCCAGAAACTTTGCAAGATCGGAAGGATGATGATCGCAGCTAGTAACAGAAAACTACCAAGATAAAATAACCGAAAAATTGTGCCGATCAATAAACCGTGGGATAACCAACCGCGATGACGGATCATCGAACGATAGGGTAGCCACAACCAGCGCAGATAACCCCAACGTTTGTATTGTACCGAGTGGATGTCAAGATCTGGCCCAAACAGGAATCCGCTAAACAAATAACTGGCCAAGAGTAACAGGGTTAATTTACCACTGCCACTGACCAAAAAACTCGCCCCCGCAATCGGTGGCAACAGAATTAGGGTAATGCGATCGTGAGTTCGACCAGAGGGCATCAGAAAAAAATTAACTTGCTCAAAAAAATAATATACTTTTTTGAAAATATATGTTATGCTGAGAAAGTGCAAAATTGATTCGGGCGTTTAGCTCAGTGGTAGAGCGCCTGCCTTACAAGCAGGATGCCGTAAGTTCGACCCTTACAACGCCCATTTTATTAGATTCTTGCCTCGTCAAGCTTTCACTCCTGATCGCCGGTTGAGATTAAAACTGTTGAGGGGAATTGCTGCTGGCAGGCAGAATTGGGACTAATTGCTGGTAAGCTGGTCAATAGGTACTAGGATTAACTCATCGCGGCACACCAGTTATATGATCAATTGGAAATGTATTAAAAATTGTGGAGCTTGTTGTCAACTAAATCCCGATGAGCGTCCTGACTTAGAAGAATATCTTACTCCCGCACAATTAAGTCAATATCTCAGCATGGTGGGGGAAGATGGTTGGTGTATAAACTTTGATCGCCAAACCCGTCTCTGTACCATTTATGACCAAAGACCAGAATTTTGTCGTGTTCAACCCGATATTTTTGCCAAAATGTATCAAATTACACTGGGAGAATTTGAACAATTTGCGATCGATTGCTGTCATCAACACATTGAGGATCTTTATGGGGAAGATAGCCTAGAAATGAATAGCTATCGTCAGCAAGTAGGCTAAGATTTACCCCTATCCCAGAAATAACTCAGACGGAGAAGAAAATAAGTGGTCTAGTTATTTTCCCTAGCTTCTCGATGGCTAAACCGGTAAAATTACGGAATTGATTGTTTCCCTGTTGAGGAGAAGTCTATAGGAAACTCAAAACCTCTAGGGGTGCAGAGTTTGAGTTCAGGACAGGGAAAAACTATCATGGAAAAACCAGAAAAACAGCGCCGCAGACGCGGGGTTATCCTCACCCCCACGGGACTAGAAAAAATACTTACTGCTAAACAAGAAGCGGAATATCGGGATAATCGTGGTCATCGCTTCACCCTAGAAGTTCTCAGCGAGAAAACTCTTTTAGGGGTAGATACTCTGATGAAGGTATTTGCTTGTGAATCGGGAGTGGATAAACAAACCCTAAAACATTGTTTTCAAGCTTTTAATTTAACTCTAGAAAATGGCGATTATTATCGTCCTAACTTACCAGAAACTGATACTATTAATCCTCAACTATTGCCTGAGTTACCAGAGGGACAAGTCCCCCTCGATTCCCCCTTTTATATTAACAGAAACAATCTAGAACAGACTTGTTATCAAGAGATCTTGCGCGGGGGCAGTCTTATCCGGATTAACGCGGCCAGAAAAATGGGAAAAACTTCCCTGATAACCAGAATTATTAATCATGCACAACAACAGCAATACCATACGCTTTATTTCAGTTTTCGGTTAGCAGAAAGCTCAATTTTTCAAGATTTAAATCACTGGCTGCGTTGGCTTTGTGTTAGTATTAGTCGCCAGTTAGATTTAGACAATCATCTCCCAGAGGATTGGGATGAATTCTTAGGGGGTAAAATTAACTGTAAAATCTATCTAGAAAAGCATATTCTCTCCCATCTCGATCGCCCTTTAGTGATTGCCTTTGATGATCTTGAATATCTTTTATCCTATCCACAGCTAAGGGAAGAATTTTTTAGTATTCTGCACCTCTGGCACGAGGAAGGCAAAAACAAACCTCTCTGGCAAAAATTACGTTTAATTGTTGCCTATTCCCCTGCACAGGAGGTTGATAAAACCTCAGATACCTATCAATCTCCTTTCAGTCTTGGTTTACCGATCGAATTGCCTAATTTTACCAGCGCACAAGTACGAGAATTAAGTAAAAGACAGGGATTAGATCATAATTTTGACTACGACAAATTACGGATATTTCTAGGAGGTAATCCCTATTTAATTCGTCTTGCTTGCTATCATATTGCTCGGGGTGATTGTACCCTAGAAACCATTCTAGCTACTTCTATTGACGAGGAAAATAATATTTTTGCAGATCATCTTAAACGTTTACTTTCGCATCTGCAATACTTAAAGGGCAATTTAGCGGCTATCTTTGCTAAGGTGGTGATGGCAGAAAAAGACATAGAAATTGATTTAATTGCCGCTTTTCACCTAGAAAGTCTCGGACTAATTCACCGACAAGGTAAGTTTTGCCGAGTGAGTTGTCCTCTCTACCGTCAATATTTTAGCGAATATTTCCAGCAACGTTCTGTTTTTTTGCCTCGAAAAACTTCTATCCTCGCCAAAAAAATTACGCTTGCTCACTTTGATAATTCCGAAAAAAGTCGCTATGCTATCTAGTTTATTGAATGTCATTATGAGGGAGTGATACTAAATACTGTTTAAAAAGTATAGGAGAGTGGCAAGTTGGTTTTTAAAGTTCGAGTGGAATAGGCTTATAGTTCCTGTGTTTTACGAATAAAACTTTTCGTACTCATCATGATCGCCAATCCAAAACCAGGTCACTGTATCCCCTGACAGCACTCCCAAAGCTCGATGACTCTTCGTTACACGCACTGACCAAATATCTTCGTCGCTGTCAATACACTTAAAATGTAACGATGGATGAAACGGATTCTCTACCCATAACCGATATGCTTTCCTGGCTCCGGCTTTGACTGCTGGCTTCAAGTCGCGATACTTCTGCCAAAATGAGGGCAATGTCGCGGAATTCATAGCTGCTCATAATCCATCGGTGCGGACAATCCTGCCGCAATCTCTTCTTTGGCTTTCCGTGCTGCTGCGACTAGATTATTCTTCGTCTGTTTAAACGACTGATCCCATCGTTTTTCCTCTTCAATTTCTGCAATATAAGCTCGAACATACTCTACTAACTGCTCTTGAAGCTCATCAGGCAGAGACTCAACCATCTTGATGATCGTGGTAATAGCAGGAGAGGGCATAGCATCTATCAGGGTAGTAGGTTTTCTCTATTCTACAACGTCCACCGCAAACCCAAAATGATATGATCTTTGTTTCCTCTGTGTCTGGAGTGGTTTTTATTAAGTAGGTAGGCGTTAAAAGTTGTCAGATGCCCCCCTTATCAAGGGGGGATTAAGGGGGGATCGGCACCCCCCTTATCAAGGGGGGCAGGGGGGATCGAACCTAAAATCCATTTTTAATTTAATTATAACCAGCTACTTAATGAGCCTCGCTCAAAACCAAACAATTTATAATTCAAGAGCGAGGTATTTATGGGTAAAGAAGAAGAACTACTTGAACAATGGCGAGAACTGACACTGGAAAAGCAACAAAAAGTTTTACAATTTGTTCAAACACTGAAATCTAAGTCAGAAACGACAGCACCACTTAATTATGAGTCTAACCCATGAGCGGCCCCACCATCGAAACCGATTTAGAAAAAATCCTAGACCAGATTAATCAGAATCTTAAAGAGACCAATCAGAAGCTAGACGCACTCCAGAAAGATGTCACAGAGATCAGGATTGTTCAAGTCAGATTCGAGGCCGAAGTCAAGGGAGATCTCAAGGCATTACAGGGAGAATTCAACACCTTACAAGGTGATTTAAAAGAGATTAAAGGCTCCCAGAAAGCCAAAATTTGGGCATTAATCACCATCTTGGCAACAGCAGTTATCGGAACTGTCATCCGCTTTGTCATCACTGTTCCCCCTGTTAGCAACCCCTAACTTCCACTGCCGGGGAACAGGCTTCTAGTTCCTGTTTGATATTCAGGTAGAATTAATCATATAATTGATGCGTTACGACGGATTGTTAATTTTGGTTTTTTGACCGGATTTGTAACCGACTCAGGGAGCCTACACATCTTCTCTCAATGAGATCATCAATTTTTTTAGGTACTTAATCAAATTCCTCCAGATGATTTATGGGTATCCTCTACTGTCTCAATCCCGAATGTTCCCATCCTCAAAATCCGACCAATCATAAATATTGTCAAGGATGTGGCGGAAATTTAAGCCAAACTAGCCAATCATATTCTTTTCATAGCCGTTATCTCATTGTCGGAGTTTTAGGCGAAGGTGGATTCGGTAGAACTTATAAAGCCGAGGATTTGAATTTTAATCGCAAACCCCGGGTTATTAAAAAATTTATCGCTCAAATGCAGGGAGCTGCTCTGGAGAAGTCTAAGGAGTTATTTCAAAGAGAAGCGGAAAAATTAGATGAATTAAAACACGAACAAATCCCCACCGTTTATGATTACTTCTCTCAGGGGAACTCCCTCTATTTAGTGCAGGAGTTTATTGAAGGAGAAACCCTGCTTCAAGAGTATCAAAGAGAAGGAAGATTTAGTGAACAGAAAATTCAGGAAATATTACGGGAATTATTACCAGTCCTTGTCTATCTCCATTCTAAAGGATTGATCCATCGTGACATCAAACCCGATAACCTGATGCGTCGTCGGAGTGACGGTAAATTGATGTTAATTGATTTTGGGGGAATTAAAGAGCAAACCTCCCAAATGGGGACAGGTTTATATACTCCCGGTTATGCTTCTTATGAACATATCATGGGCGGGGCAGTCGCCGCTAGTGATTTATATAGTTTAGCCGCTACCTGTGTCCGTTTATTAACAGGATGTTTCCCCCAAAGTAACAATAATTTGCCAGATCCAGTCTATGCTGTGGATCAGCGGCGATGGTTATGGCAATCGGTATTAAAATCTCAAAAAAGATCAATTAGTGATTTTTTAGCGAATCTCCTCAACAAGATGTTAGAAGATAAGTCTAGTCAGCGCTATCAATCAGCTTCAGAAGTTCTGACATTGTTGAATAATCCTCCCTCAAGTAGAACTGTAGTACAACCTCCCCCCGTTTCACCTCCTCCTCAGAGAAAAATTAAGAATCCATCAGGAATAACTAGACGTAAATGGCTATATAACGGCATTGGGATGATTGTATTTGGGGGGGTGATCGGACTAGCAATTTACAGTATAGGCAATTATAATTTAGGAGATAATCAAGGGGCGATTGCAGATCAAAATCAAGCGATAAAACTCAATTCTGATGATGCTGTAGCCTACTATAATAATGGAGTTGCTAAGTATAAATTAGGAGATAATCAAGGGGCTATCAAGGACTTTAATCAAGCAATTCAAATCAATCCTGACTATGCTAATGCCTACTATGATCGCGGAAGTGCTAAGTATAATTTAGGAGACAAACAAGGAGCGATCAAGGACTACAATCAAGCAATTCAAATCAATCCTGATGATGCTGATTTCTACAATAATCGCGGATGGGCTAAGTATAATTTAGGAGATAAACAAGGGGCGATTGCGGACTACAATCAAGCAATTAAACTCAATCCCGACTTTGCTTTTCCCTACAATAATCGCGGAAGTGCTAAGTATAATTTAGGAGACAAACAAGGAGCGATCAAGGACTACAATCAAGCGATAAAACTCAATCCTGATGATGCTGATTTCTACAATAATCGCGGATGGGCTAAGTATAATTTAGGAGATAAACAAGGGGCGATTGCGGACTACAATCAAGCAATTCAAATCAATCCCGACTTTGCTTTTCCCTACAATAATCGCGGATGGGCTAAGTATAATTTAGGAGATAAACAAGGGGCGATTGCGGACTACAATCAAGCGATAAAACTCAATTCCGACTTTGCTGTTCCCTACTATAATCGCGGTTTAATATACAAAGAATTAAATGACAATGAAAAGGCAATTAAGGATTTTCGCCAAGCGGCAAAACTTCATCGACAACAAAATAATCAAACCTGGTATCAAAACTCTCTCGATAGACTAAAAGAATTAGGTGTTTCCAATTAAATTCTTGTAAGTAGTTAACACCGTTAAGTAGCTTGTAGGGTGTGTTAGGCGCGTATTTAAAGGAAATTTGTTAATAATTAAACTATGATCGCGCCGTAACGCACCATCTTAAGAAAATTGGTGCGTTACGCTATCACTAACGCACCCTACAAGAGCCGCTGGTCGATT